>NZ_JAWDJM010000053.1:0-6294 GCF_032465715.1 Paraclostridium sp. MRS3W1
TCAAAGTTCATTTTTTCTTTTGTGTTTCGTCCGTTTCTTAAGGACAAGTAATACTTTACCATCTAATCAAAACAGAGTCAACAGTTTTTTTTATTTTTTTTAATTATATTTTAATTTCACTTTAATAAAGAAAGTGTTCCTCAAGTTATCAACATTTTTATCCACATTATCTACAGTTTTAAAGTTGCATATACACTTACATCCGCAAGACTTATCCACATTATCCACCATAAATATGTATATATTTTAATTTATTTTCATTTTTCGATTTTTTTAAATCTTTTGAAGAAAAAAGGCGAAAAAAAATAAGCATAAGTAAGAACTTATGCTTATTTTTTAATTTATTATTTTGCTATTCCTAAATCTTCTTTCATATATTCATCATGTAAACATATTTTCTTAAGCTCTAGTGTTTTCTTAACATCTATAATTCTTTGATTTGATGATCCTCTAAACTTAAGACTTATATCTCTCTTAGCTTCTATAAATCTTCCATCCACCAAAACATCTATATTTCTAAGTAAATTTAAATTATTAAAATATGAAGGGTTTTTCTTATCTGTAAGTTCCTCAAATGTATATCCTGTATATACCCATACATCTAAGTTATTATCTTTGCATGTTTTTGCAACTTCAGCTAAAGCTTCACTTTGTAAAAATGGCTCTCCTCCAGATAAAGTTACACCTCTATGCAATTTTAGTTTTTCTATCTCTTTAGATATTGTGCTTGTATCTACTTCGAATCCACTCACCAAATCATGAGTTTGAGAATTATGACACCCTTTACAATTATGTATGCATCCTTGTGTCCATAAAACAGCCCTAAGCCCAGGCCCATCTACTATACTATCTACAGTAATAGGCGAAGCTAATCTTATCTTCATGTGTACTCCCCCTCATTAAAACATTAAATTTAAATATTAACTATGTTTTATTCTATCTCTAACTTCTGCTTTCTTTGCATTATTAAATCTATCTACTGTTCCTACTAAATATCCTGTTATTCTTCTTATTCTTTCAAATCCAATTTCTCCATCTGATTCTTTTCTACCACAAGCAGGGCAAACATCTCCAGGTATAACACCTGAGTACCCACATACAGGATCTCTATCTAATGGATGATTTATACTTCCATATCCTATACCTAATTCTTTCATAGCTCTTATTATAGTTTCAAAAGCTTCTAAGTTATTTGAAGGGCTTCCATCTAACTCTATATAAGTTATATGTCCAGCATTAGTTAATTCATGATAAGGAGCTTCTATCTTTATCTTGTCAAAAGAACTTATTTTGTAATATACAGGTACATGGAATGAATTTGTATAATATTCTTTATCTGTTATTCCTTCTATTTCCCCATATTTATTTCTATCTATAGAAGTAAACCTTCCTGATAGCCCTTCTGCCGGAGTAGCTATTAAAGAGAAGTTTAATCCATATTTTTCACTAGCTTCTTCCATTCTATCTCTCATATGACCAATTATATCTAGTCCTAGATTTTGAGCTTCTTCACTTTCTCCATGGTGTTTTCCTATAAGAGCTATCAAACATTCTGCTAATCCTATAAATCCTACTGTTAGCGTTCCTTGTTTTATAACTTCTTTTAATGTATCATTAGGACCTAAATCATCAGACCCTTTCCATACATTTTGTCCCATTAAAAACGGGAAATTTTTAACCTTTTTATTTCCTTGAACTTCAAATCTTTCTAGTAATTGATCTATTACTAAATCTATCTTTTCATTTAACTCTGCGTAAAACTCGTCTATATTCATGTTTTGCCCATTTATACTTCCATGTTTTATTCCTAATCTTGGAAGGTTTATTGTTGTAAATGATAAGTTACCTCTTCCACTTACAACTTCATCTCCACATACATTACCAACTACCCTAGTTCTACATCCCATATATGTAGCTTCTGTGTCAGGATCTCCTTCAACATAGTACTTAGCATTAAAAGGAGCATCTATAAAGCTAAAGTTAGGGAATAATCTCTTTGCAGAAACTCTACATGCTAACTTAAATAAATCATAGTTATGGTCTTCAGGATTTAAATTTATTCCTTCTTTTACTTTGAATATTAATATAGGGAATATAGCTGTTTCTCCATTTCCAAGACCTTTTTCTACTGATAATAATAAGTTTTTAGTAACTAATCTACCTTCTTCAGATGTATCTGTTCCAAAATTCACACTTGAAAAAGGAACTTGAGCCCCTGCTCTTGAATGCATAGTATTTAAATTGTGTATAAAAGCTTCCATGGCTTGATATGTGTTTCGATCTGTTTCTTTATATGCTTCTTTATATGCAAACTTTTGTGATTTTTCTGCTACATCATCTTTTATATTTAATCTATTTATTAATTCTCTTTTTTCTAAATTTATATAGGACTCATCTAAGCTTATACTAGCCTTAGTATCTGTATTTTCCTCTACATAAGATACAATATCTCTTATTTCATCTAAAGCTTCTATACCTTCATATAGCTCTAAAGCTTTACTCATATTATTTATATATAATTTCTTAAATGTCTTATATACACCTTCAGCTAACCCATAATCGAAAAATGGTATACTTTGTCCTCCATGTTGATCATTTTGATTACTTTGTATAGCTATTGCTGCTAAAGCTGCATAACTTATAATATCATTCGGCTCTCTTAAGAATCCATGTCCCGTTGAAAAACCATCTTTAAATAACTTTATTAAATCTATTTGGCAACATGTTAATGTTCCCATATTTAAAAAGTCCATATCGTGTATGTGTATATCCCCATTATCATGAGCAAACGCATGTTCAGGTTTTAACATGTAAGTTTTGCAAAACTCTTTAGATACTGTACTTCCATACTGAAGCATAGTTCCCATTGCAGTATTTCCATCTATGTTCGCATTTTCTCTTTTTATGTCAGCATCATCTGCATCAGCAAAAGTTATTTCTCCTATAGACTTCATTAGTCTAGATTTAGAATTTCTTATTCTGTTTCTTTCAGTTCTATAAATTATGTATTCTTCACTAGTTTTAGCATGTCCTTTTTCTATAAGAACTTTAACTACAGCATCTTGTATATCTTCTACTCCAGGAGTATTTGTTGCAAACTTTATATTTAATAGCTTAATTACATCTTGAGTTAATAATTCTGCTACATTATAATCCGCTACACTACCTTCTCTTTGAGCAACTTTACTCGCAGCTAAGAATATAGCTCTCGTTATTCTATCTGAGTTAAAAGGTATAACTCTTCCATCTCTTTTCTTTACTGCTTGAATCACAATAAATTCCCCCTCATCACAATATATAGTATCCGCAAATATTAAGCATACTATATATAGTATGCTTGGATGAAAAAAATCCCCTTTAACAAAGTCAAAGGGAAAATCTTTAAGTCATTACTTTACTACAATAAGCTTACCAAAATTGTACATAATCGTCAAATCACCTCTAAGCATTGAAATTGCTATCTACATTTTTTGAACATTAGTATTTCTAATATGTTCAAATTTTTAGACTTTTTTATAATTTTTTCACTCATTTTTTGACAAATTTATCAATAAATCTTATATAGTTATCTTTGTTGTTATAAATTAATATATAATATACTTATCTATCTTAAAAAGGAGGATTAAACATGTTATCTAGTAGATTAAATAACATTACACCATCTTATACAATAGGTATAAGTTCAAAAGTTCGTGATTTAAAAACATCAGGAAAAAGTATAATTGATTTAAGTATAGGAGAACCAGATTTATCTGTTCCTAATGCAGCAATTCAACATGGAATAAACTCATTAAATGAAAACTTAACTAATTATGACTTAGTTCCTGGATTAAAAATTCTTAGAGATGAATTATCTAAAAAACTAAATTTAGAAAATGATTGTGATTATGCTCCAGAAGAAATAGTAGTTTCTAGTGGTGCAAAAAATGCTATAACAAATGCTTTATTAGCTGTATTAAATCCTGGAGATGATGTTCTAGTTCCTAAACCTTATTGGGTTAGCTATCCTGAAATGATAAAACTAGTTAATGCAAATCCAGTTTTTATAGAAACAAATAAAGAAAATGAATTTAAACTAACTAAAGATATTTTGGAAAAGAGTATTACTCCAAAGACTAGAATGTTATTTTTAAATAACCCTTCAAATCCTACTGGAGCAGTTTACTCAAAAGAAGAATTATTAGAAATAGCTAATGTGTGCATAAAGAACAATATATACATACTAGCAGATGAAATATACGAAAGAATATGTTACAAAGATAAATTTGTATCTATAGCATCATTAAGTAATGATATAAAAAATATAACTATAACTATAAATGGTTTCTCTAAATCATTTGCTATGACAGGTTTAAGAATAGGATATTCTGCAAGTAACAAAGAAATTGCTAAAGCAATATCAACAATACAGGGACATTTAGTATCTCATCCCTCTCTAACTAGTCAATATATAGCTTACGGAGCTTTAAAGGATTGTTCTGATTCTATCAATGACATGGTTAATATATATCGTTCAAGAAGAAATAAAGTGGTTGATATATTAAATCAATGCAACAAATTAAATTATGTAACTCCAGATGGAGCTTTTTATACATTTATAGATTTATCTATGGTAAAAAATAATTTAAACTATACGGATAGTTTTTCTATAGAATTTTGTAATAAGCTATTAGATGAGTATGAAGTTGCTGCTGTTCCAGGAATAGCATTTGGAATGGATGATTATATAAGAATTTCTTATGCTTGTAGTGAATCTTCTTTTACAGAAGGATTAAAAAGAATAATAAAACTTGCTGAGTCTTTATAAAAATATATAAATTAATTTTACTTAAAATAAAAAACTGTTCAGGAAAATTTCACTTCAATTTCATGAACAGTTTTTATTTATTTATATGTATACTTTTAAATATTTACTTCTATTATTTAAACATACGTTTACTCATTAACAACTTTTATCTCAATACCCACTACCCCATATCTTTTTATATCTTCCTTAGAATAATATTGTTCCATATCATCAGGAGCTGCATAATCATCATAACTATATCCAAGTTTAATTTTATTAAATTGTTCATATAGATCATTAAAATTCTTATATTTATATATTTCTAGAACTTTAACTTTTAAATGGTTTTTACAATTACCATTATTAATAAAAGTAATATAATCCCCCTTTAATACTGTCTTTCTCTTTTCATCATATAATCTCACCTCTATCGTCTTCGTTCCATTTTTTATTAATGTAAAACAGTCATTATTTAAAGTCATAATATGATTTTTCATTTAAATTTCTCCTATTTTATAATTTTATCCAGTAACGTTTTATAATATTTCCATCAACCTCTACATTTCTCTCAAATACTCCCCCATTAGCAATTATAACTTTTTCACTACCTATATTGTCATGATTGCAAGTTATAAGAACTTTATCAAGTCCATACGATTTACAATTTACAAGATTTTGTTTAAGCATCTCTGTCGCATATCCTTTTTTCCTTTCGCTCGGACGAACAGAATAACCTATATGACCACCCCATAAACTTAGTACCGGGTGATTAATATGATGCCTTAAATCAATGATTCCAACAATTTTATTATCTATTAATCTTACAGCTATATATAAATTAGAAGTTACCTTATCTGATGGACAAGTTTTTTCACTTTCAAGCAAGTTAATTGTATCAATCCAATCTTTAGCCGTAGAACATTCTCTTAAGCTCCCACATCCGGCTAAATCATCCCCTAATTCTAAAAACTCTTGTTTATAGTCCATAATATCCTTAGCATATTCTAAAGTTGGCTTTATTAATTTTATCTCCATCTCTACATCCCCCTTGATTACTATTTATCTATATTATATAAAAATAATCTCTATTCATCATTATATGCTCAACTTTTAACTTAATTATATTAAATTTTTTTATCTTCTTTTTTTATTTAATCCCATATCATACAAGCGTAAACTTTTTTCAACTCAACTTTCATTATCTTTTTATATCATATCGTGCAAGCGTAATTCTTCTTTATTTTGCACAACAAAAAGTGGTTGATACTTAGTTTGTAGCGCAGCGGTCATTCAAAGCATATTTTCTCATCTCTTTGTATCCTACCCTACAAGCGTAATTCTTTTATATTTTACACAACAAAAAGTGGCTAGGATTAAGTTACAATGCAGAAGTCATTTTAAAGCATCTTCTCAGCTTTATGACTTCAAATGTAACTTAATCCTAGCCACCACTTAAATCCACGTAAAATAAAAAAGATTACGCGGCTACGTCCTACTCTCCCAGGCAG
>NZ_JAWDJM010000054.1:0-12785 GCF_032465715.1 Paraclostridium sp. MRS3W1
ACATATTTCTATACTAAATTTCATATTCCAATATTTTTTATTTTAATTTATAAATATTAAATTTTACTTTCAATTATTTTGACGAATTTTCACCTTTTAAAATGTACTAATTATATGTTATTTTTTAATCAACTTTATAGTTTTTTTATTTCTTTCCTTCAAATTTCTCTAAGTTCAACTCAAAAAAAATTTATGATTTTTTTTATCTTTTTATGGATTTTAATTTCTATTTTATAAATTTTTTTAATTTTTTTAAAATTCACTATTGCATTTTTTATAATTAACTCATATAATTATTTCTAACAAAAACAAATTTTAATGAGGAGATTAAATGAAAATGATTAATATAAACTTAACTAACAACTTACAATTTAATAAATTTTATTTTAGCTATTATAGTTAAGTTTGTATTTATGATATAAATCGAAAATCATAGGTACAAACGGAAAATTGTTTGTATCTATGATGGCTAAATTTAGCTTGTACTTAGGCCACATAGATAATACTATGTGGCTTTTTTAATCCTAGGCAAAAAAGGCTGCATAGTATCCACTATGTGGCCTTTTTGCATATACTTTATAAATTATTAAGAAAAGAGGATTAATTATGAATAAAAATAAAGATATTTTAATAATAGGATTTGCTCTATTCTCTATGTTCTTTGGAGCAGGAAACTTGATATTCCCCCCATATATAGGTATTTCCTCTGGAAGTAGCTGGTTAATAAGCTTTTTAGGTTTCATATTAGCTGATGTTGGAATAATTTTATTATCAATAATTGCAATTTCTAAAGCTGGAAGTCTTCAAAATGTAATAGGTAGAGCCGGTAAGAAGTTCGGAATTACCTTGGAGTTTTTAATGATGTTGTGTCTTGGTCCTATATTGGTTATTCCAAGAACTGGAGCAACAACATTTGAAATGAGTATATTACCACTTGCAAAAAACTTTAACCCGGTTTTATTCTCTTTAATATTTTTCTCTATAACACTTTTACTTACAATAAAGCCTACTAAAGTTATGGATATAATAGGTAAATTTTTAACTCCAATTTTATTACTATCTCTTGCATTTTTAATAGTAAAGGGCATAGTATCTCCTATAGGAAATTTAGAAGATATTAATTCTTCAGATCTTTTTATAACAGGAGTTACTCAAGGATACCAAACAATGGATGCCTTAGGAATAGGTGGAATAGTAGCCTTAATTATGACTTCTCTTGTTAGTAAAGGGTATACAGATAAAAATGAAAATATATCACTAGCAATAAAATCAGCTTTAATAGCATGTGTTGGGCTTACAGTTGTTTACGGTGGGTTAACATTCCTAGGAGCTACAGCTTCTAGCTTATACGATACAAATATATCTCAAACAGCTTTACTTATAAATATTACTCATCAGTTATTAGGAAGTACTGGAACTATTATGTTAGCGGTTGTAGTTGGGTTTGCATGTCTTACGACTTCAATAGGTTTAACTTCTGTTACAGGTAAGTTCTTCGAAGATTTCACTAATAAAAAATTAAAATACGAGCATATAGTTATATTCATTTGTGTATTCAGTGCAATAGTTTCAAACTTTGGTGTTGATAAAATTATACAAATAGCAATTCCTATATTAAGTTTAATCTATCCTGTAACTATAGTTTTAGTGGTTATGAATATATTTAAAAAGATTATTCCTAATGATATGACATTAAAAGGTGCAGCTTATGCAACGTTTTTAATAAGTTTACT
Source organism: Paraclostridium sp. MRS3W1 (assembly GCF_032465715.1). Classification (NCBI taxonomy): domain Bacteria; kingdom Bacillati; phylum Bacillota; class Clostridia; order Peptostreptococcales; family Peptostreptococcaceae; genus Paraclostridium; species Paraclostridium sp. MRS3W1. The sequence continues at coordinate 1,734 of NZ_JAWDJM010000054.1, forward strand.
TAATGTTATAGATAGCTTAGGATTAAGCATACAATTTGTTCATCAAATTCCACTTGCTAGCTTAGGATTTAACTGGATTTTACCAGCTATAATAGGAGGAATAGTATTTAGCTTCATTCCAACTAAATCAAAAGCTACTACTACCAATCCATCCCTTTAACATAAAATAAGGGTAGTTTTAAATAGATAGCAAAAGATAAATATATAAGTTTTAGCGACCTTCAAAGCATCTTTTCAGCTTTGGAAGCAAAACTTATATATTTGTCTTAAGCGTCTTATTATTTAAAACTTACCCTTATACCTATTCTTCTATTACTTCTATTGTATCTCCAGGTCTTACTTCTCCACCTTTGATAATTTTTGTAAATATACCTTCTCTAGGCATTACACAATCCCCGACTTGATTTTTTATAGCGCATCCAGCATGACACTTTTTCCCTATTTGAGTTACTTCTTGAATAGTATCTCCTATCTTAAGCTTAGTACCTACTGGTAATTCATATAAAACTATATCTTTTGTAGTTATGTTTTCAGCAAATTTTCCAGTACATAGACCTTCTATTCCCATTTGTCTTATTTTTTCTATACTTTCATCTCCTAGCAAACTTACTTGTCTATGCCAGTTACCTGCATGAGCATCTCCTACTAAACCATGATCTTCCTTAAAAGTACCTACTTCTATTGGAGTTTTTATAACTCCTTTTTTCTCACTTATATTAATAGCTAATACAGTTCCTTTTTTATTCATGTCTGTTATACTCCCCACTTTTTCCGCCTATTTTTTTCATAACTCTTATGTTTCCTATTACCATATCTTTATCTACAGCTTTACACATATCATATATAGTTAACATTGCCGTAGATACTGCAGTCAATGCTTCCATCTCAACTCCAGTTTTTCCTACCGTAGAGACTGTAGCTTCAACCTCTATCTCATTTTCTAGAACAGTAAACTCTATATCTGAACCTGTAAGAAAAATATTATGGCACATAGGTATAATATCCCAAGTTTTTTTAGCACCTGTTATTCCACCAATTTGGGCTACCGACAAAACATCGCCTTTTTTCATTTTATTATCTTTTATCATTTGTATAGTTTCAGGTTTCATTTTTATACTACCTTTTGCTATAGCAACTCTTTTAGTTTCATTTTTTTCGCTAACATCTACCATTTTGGCTTTTCCATATTCATTAAAATGAGTAAACTCCATGCTTTTTAGCCTCCTAATTAAATCAATGATATTATACCTTTTATATTATATATAAATAATTTCTCCTATATTGTCAAATCCATATCCACCTAACTTTTCTACTTCCTTCTTAAATCCAGTGCTTTGTAACACTTTAATAAACTTTTTAATTTTATCATCATTTAAGTTACTTTCTCTTACTAAAAAATCATAACTTTCATAACATACTGGTATAAAATCTAAATCCATAGCTTTTGCTACTGATAAAACACCTAATCCAGTATCTGCACTTTCACTTTTTACTGTAACTGCAACTGCCATATGCGTATTCATTTCTCTATCATATCCAATCACGTTATCTGTATCTATATTTAATTGATTTAAATTATAATCAAGTAATAACCTAGTCCCTGCACCTCTTTGTCTATTTATATAGCAAATATCTTTTCTCGTTAAGTCTTTAAATCCCTTAATATTTTTAGGATTTCCTTTTTGAACAATAAAACCTTGAAGTCTTTTTACACCTTTTATAAGTGCCATCTTTTCATTTTTAAAATACTTTTGTATATAACTTATATTATATTCACCTGTGTCTGTATCTAGTAAGTGAATAGGTGCAATATGTGCTTCATCTCTTTTTATTGCCATGACTCCACCCATGCTTCCAACATGACCTGATGATAAATTCATTTTATTTGCTATTATATCCATGACAATATCATGACTTCCAATTGACACTAAAGAATTTTTTATGTGGTTCATGGGTTTTAGTAATTTAACACTTACTTTGCTTCCAGCTTCTACACCCTCAATATTTCTAGGGATTTCTATCATTCCATCTGCTTTTACTAAGCTCATAGTAACTCCAGCACCTCTAGTTAGTGGAGTAGCTACTAGTTTATTACCTACATATCCTAAATTAACCCTTACTATTTCCTTATGTTTTAAAGATGAAACTAATCTTTTAGATATTGTGGCTTCATACTTATCTTCTTCTTGTTTTTCTAATCCATTAAGCTTTAATATTAGTCTTTTAGCAATTTCTTCAAATACTATATAAGCTGACACTGGATATCCTGGAATCCCTACTACAGGAGTATTGTTCACAACTCCTAAAATAGTTGGTTTCCCTGGTTTAAGTGCTATTCCATGTACCACTACTTCTCCAATTTCTCTTATAACCTTAACTATGTAATCTTTACTTCCTGCAGATGTTCCTGCATTAACTATTACTAAGTCACTATTTTTACTTACACTATCTATTGTATTTTTTAGACTTTCATAATCATCTGCTTGAGGTGAGTATCTATTAGGTATTCCGCCATACTTTATAACTAAACTTTCAAATACTCTTGAATTAGAATCTAATATCTTACCCTTTTCAATATCATCTATATTCTCAATAATTTCATTTCCTGTAGGTATTATAGAAACAACTGGTTTTTTTATTACCTTTAGTTTTTTTATTCCACCACAAATTAATGCTCCTATATCCATAGGCCTTATCTTATGATTAGATGGAATTATCATTTCTCCTGCTACAATATCTTCTCCAATAGGTCTTATGTGTTGCCATGGATAAGCAGGAGAAATTATTTGTACTTTATTTTCTTCTATTTCCATAACATCTTCAATCATTATTACTGCATTATATTTATCATTTATAACATTTCCCGTATTTACATATTCAAAGTCTTTTCTTATCTCTAGTATTTTAGGTTTTATTTCACTAGCACCCATAGTTTCATCTGAAATAACAGCGATTCCATCCATTGCTGCACTATTATAGTGAGGTGATGAATTTCTTGCAAAAACAGGTTCTATAGTTACTCTATCTAGTGAATCATACACTTCTATTTCTTCAAGGTTGATTAAATCAAATTTTATTTTAGAAAAATACATGTTCATAGCATCATCTAAATCAATATTTGATATATATATATTTCTATCTTCTTTTTTCATATTGCCCCCTTATAAAACTTAGAGACTGTATTTTAAAACTCATTTATGCTCGCACTCCCTAAGATTTTAAATATACTAATTTGTACTATTGTTTATAATAAATGTACTTTAACTTTTTCTTTTTTGTATAGTCCTTCGCAGTTTTCATTTATAATAACATACCCACAAGCTTTTGAAAGTAATGTTATCATCGACGACTTTCCAAATATTGGAGTTGCATAGTATTTATTATCAATCTCTTCTAAAGAAACCATCTGATATGTTTTCTTGCCAGGAGAAGAATGTAAGTTTTGATTTATTATAGCATCAATTAAATATTTATTCTCATTAATTTCTAAAATTTCATTAACTAAATACTCTATAAATATTTTAAAAACTATTATTGCTGAAACAGGGTGTCCCGGAAGTCCTATAACAACTTTATTCTCGCATTCACCTATTATTGTAGGCTTTCCTGGTTTCAAAGCCACTCCATGTACTAATACTCCTTGTCCATTAAATGAGTTTATTACATCATGGGTAAAATCCCTAGTCCCAACAGAGCTTCCTCCTGAAAGTAAAACAATATCACTATTGTCTATTCCAAATTGAACTTCTTCTCTTAGCAAATTATAGTCATCCTTAACTATAGATTTTTTAACTACGACTCCACCAAGTTTCTTTATGAGTGAATAAATTGCATATCCATTTATATCTCTAATTTTACCAAACTCTAGATCTTCATCTAAATCTATAATTTCATCTCCTGTTGAAATAACAGTAAACTTAATAGTCCTATATACTTCTATTTCATTAACTCCTAAAGCTGCTAAAACACCTATATCTTGAGAGTTTAATTTTTTTCCTTTTTTTATAACTATCTGATCTTTTTTTATATCATCACCTTTATAAACTACATTTTCTCCAGTTGAAGTTGGTTTATGGATTGCTATCGTAAATTCATCTAGCTTTTCAGCATGTTCAATCATTATAACAGCATCAGAACTGTTAGGAATCATTCCTCCAGTTGGAACATACATACACTCACCACTTTTTATATCACCACTTGCAGATTCGCCCATACTTACTTCTCCAACTATATCTAAAAATGTTGGCATACATTCGCTACATCCATGACTTTCTTTACTTTTTATTGCATATCCATCTACTGTTGACCTATTAAATTCTGGGACATTAAATTTAGAAACTATATCATTACTTAATACTCTTCCTTCACATTCGAAAATATTAACTATTTCTGTTTCTATTTTCATATTTTTAAAATTGTTAGATAAAATTTTTTTAACCTCATCAACAGACATTACATTAAAAAAGTCCATTTAATTCCCCTCCTGTTTATCTAAAACAATTACATTATCACATAAAGATTTTATTTGTTCCTTATCATGCGAGATTAATATAACCGTATTATTTTCACACTTGTTATAGTTTACAATTATTCTTTCAATAGCTTGTTTAGATTCTATATCTATATTAGATGTAGCTTCATCTAACATTAAAACTTTAGGCTTAAATACTAGTGCCCTAGCAAGTGCAACCTTTTGCATTTCGCCTCCAGAAAGCTTATTTGCATTTTTATTTTTTAATTCTTTAATTTCCAATAAGTCTAATACATTATCAACTTTTGTATTTATATCTTCTTTTTTTATATTTCTAATTTTTAAAGGATATTCTAAGTTTTTGCATACCAGAGTATTTAAAAGCCTTGGTTTTTGAAAAACCAAGGTTATACTCTTTTGAATATTTTTATTTAGTTTCTCATTATCATAGTAAATTTCTCCAGTAAAATCCTTATCAATTCCACTAATTAAATTTAGTAAAGTACTCTTTCCTGCCCCATTTTCGCCTACAATTCCAGTTATCTTACCGCTTTTAATCTCTAAAAATTCAATATTTAAAACTAACTTATCTTTATAGTACTTTTTTAATTTTTTTATAACTATATTCATATTAATCCTCCATACTATAATTGTAAGTTATATTGTTTATAATAAATGAAATCAAAAGTAATACTATCCCTAATGCTATAGCCATTGAATAATCTCCCATAGAATTGTACATTGCAATTGATGTAGTCATTACTCTAGTATCTCCTTTTATATTACCTCCAACAACCATAACTGCTCCAACCTCAGATATAGCCCTAGAAAATGCAGTTATAACATTCATTACAATATCTTCTTTTAATTCCTTAATAATAAGAGTTATAACTTGTAATTTATTAGCCCCCAAAGTTACCCCCATGTCTTTTATATACTTACCTCTACTTTTACTTAGGTTATATGTAAGACCTAAAATTAATGGAGAAACTAGTATACTCTGAGCTATTATCATTGCAGTCTTTGTATACATTAAATCTAAAAAGCCTAAAGGCCCATTCCTAGTTAGTATAATAGAAATTATAAGCCCAACAATTACTGATGGAATACTCATAAACGTATATACTATTCTAGAGAATAAAGCCTTTAGCTTAAAATCTGTTATACCTATATAAACTCCTAAAGGAATCATTATCATAGAAGATATAAAAGTAGCAATACACGATACTTTTAATGATAAAAATATAATTTCATATATTTCTTTATTAAAACTAAATAGTAAATAAATGCTATTTTTAAATCCTTCTATTATATAATCCATATAACTCTCCTATTTTGCATTTGGTGTGAATAATGATTGTCCGTATTCTTCTTTCTTAAATCCTTCTATTTCCTTTTGTACCTTTGGTGATAGTATCCACTCTTCAAATTCTTCAGCTTCTTTATTATTTACACTTTTAAACTTATCTGGGTTTACACACATTACACCATATTGATTTTTTAAATCTTTATCATTTTCAACAACTACATCTAAGTTTAATTTATCTTTCATAGATAAATAAGTTCCTCTATCAGTTAAAGTGTATGCCTGCTTTTCACTAGCCATTTTTAAAACATCTCCCATACCAGCACCTGATTCTACGTACCAAGCTCCTTCAGGGTCTACATTTAAAGCTTCCCATAATTTTAATTCTTTTTTGTTAGTTCCTGAGTCATCTGCTCTAGATATAAATGTTGCTTGATTTTCTTTTATTTTCTTTAAAGCGTCTTCAGTCTTGTTTTCACCTTTTATGTCTTTTAATTTTAAAGGATCTTCCTTTGGTCCTACTATAACAAAATCATTGTACATTACGTCATGTCTTTCCTTAGAATTTCCATCTTTTACAAATTTGTTTTCAGATTTTGTATCATGTACTAATAGTACATCAGCTTCTCCTTCTTCACCCATTTTTATAGCTTTACCAGTTCCAACAGCTATAGTTTTAACTTTTATTCCTGTATCTTTTGTAAATTCAGGTAATAAATAATCTAGTAATCCACTATCCTGTGTACTTGTTGTTGTTGCTAATATTAAATCTTTTTGATTAGCTTGTTTACTATCTTTTTTATCTGTATTTCCACTACAAGCTGTAATTGATACAGCCGTTAATACTGCTAATGCAGAAGTTAATAATTTTTTGCTAAATTTCATAATTTTTCCCTCGCTGTTAGTTATTTTTATTATATACATTTAACTTATTGCCTCTGGCAAATCCGATAATTTCTATATTTAATTTTTTCCCAGTATCTATTGCTAAATTAGTCGGTGCTGATCTTGAAATTATACATCCAATTCCAAGTTTCGCACACTTTAGAACTATTTCAGAAGTTATTCTCCCACTAGTAATTATAGCTTTATCTTCTATATTCACATTATCTATTAAACAATTTCCAATAATTTTATCAAGTGCATTGTGTCTGCCTATATCTTCTTCAAAATATAAAATATCATCACCGTCTATCAATCCTACACTATGTACTCCTCCAGTTTCTAAAAACAATTCGGATTTTTTATTAAATAACTTCATTATATCTAATAATTTTTTATAATCTATATCTAAATTATTTTTAAACTGCTTGCATTTTAGTGAGTCTAGAGCATTATAAAATATACTCCCTTTCCCACAACCTGTAGTTATTACTCTTTTACCATATAATTGTTTCGCAAACTTACTTACATTTCCAATTTTTATATATGCATATCCCATTTTTTCATCTATATTAATACTGTCTATGTCACTTGCTGATTTTATAATTCCTTCAGAATACAAAAATCCTATAGATAAGTTCTTTAAAGATTTAGGTGAGCAAAGAAGCGTTATAAACTCTTGATCATTTAAAAATATAGTAAGCGGATACTCACATACTACTAAATCTTCAACTTCATCTACTTCTTCATTTTGATATTTTTTTATAATATATTTTTTAGTAACGTCCATTTAAATCGACTTCCTTTACAAAATTTTGTAAGTCTTTTTGATTATTTAAATTAATAAAAATGTTTTTATTAAAGTTATTTTTATTAAAATCATCTTTATTCAAGTAAACAATATTTTTAGCTTCTAAAAATTTATTTATAGATTTCTTATCGCTGTTTAGCAAAAACTTTTCTATATCATTAAATAAACTTTTTTTGTAAATTCCATGAAATGGTTCTGCAAATTCATCTAATTTAGTAATATAAGCATCATATAACGTATTTATATTTTCTTTTAAATATTCAATATAATTGTTATCAATATTAGGCATATCACATGCTAAAAAATAAACATATTCACTATTAGCACTCTTAAGCCCTATATGTATTCCACTTAAAGGTCCGCAGTCTTTTATCTCATCTACAACAACTTTATAACCACAATCATTATAAAACTCAGGCTTATTTGTAACAATTATAATTTCATTAAAATGTTTTTTTAACTTAGTTGCTAAATCATATATAAGCCTTTTTTCATCTATTACTAAAAATTGCTTATCAAATTTCATCCTACTACTCTTACCGCCAGCTAATATAACTGCACTTTTACATAGGCTCATCATTTCTTCTCTCATCTCAAATTTTAAAGTTTGAAATCTCAAAATTAGCGAAGGGATATTATATAAGTTTTAGCGACTTTTAAATCACATTTTAGCTTTAGGAGCAACACTTATATATCATTCTACCCTTCACAAATAAACTTTTTAATTTGGTTTTTAAAGTTAGCGAAGGTTAAATATGTAAGTTTTAGTGACTTTTAAAGCATCTTTTAGCTTTAGGAGCAAAACTTACATATTTAACCGACGCGCCCTAATTTTAATAACCCAACTAAAATTTATTAACTTACTTTTTCAACTTTTATAGCACATAACTTTAAATCTGGTATCTTACATATTTCATCTAAAGTTGTATTACTTAAATAGTTAGCTGCTCCATCTGCAAAATGGAATGGCATAAAGAAAATCTCTTCTTCAACTATATCTGTTATTTTTGCAGTTGTTTCAACTTCTCCTCTTCTTGAAGAAACCTTTAATTTTTCTCCATCTGCTATATTTAATTTTTTAGCAGTATTTGGATTTATTTCTATAAATGACTTACCACTTATCTCATTTAGCTCATCTACTTTACCTGTCATAGTTCTTGAGTGATAGTGGTATAATACTCTTCCATTTATTAATAAGTATGGATATTCTGAGTTTATTTCTTCATAACTTTTTATATAATCAGTAGGTACAAAAGTTCCTTTTCCTTTCATAGGTCCATTAGCATGAAGGTATTTAGTTCCTTCGTGATCCTTTGTTGGACAAGGCCATTGTAATGCTTTTTCCTCTAATCTATCATAGCTCATTCCTCCATATTGAGGTGTAAGTCTAGCTATTTCATCAAATACGTCTGATGGAGAATTGTAATTTACTTCATATCCTAACTTATTCATAACCTCAGTAAGTATCATCCAGTCTGGTTTAGAACCTCCGATTGGCTCTATTGCCTTTCTAACTCTTTGAACTCTTCTTTCTGTGTTTGAGAAAGTTCCATCTTTTTCTGCAAATGATGCTCCTGGTAAAACTACATCTGCAAGTTGAGCTGTTTCTGTTAAGAATAAATCTTGAACAACTAAGCATTCAACTGTTTCTAATGCATGTTTTATATGATTTATATCAGGATCTGATATCATTGGGTTTTCTCCCATTATATATAAGAATTTTATCTTTTCTTCTTCTACCTCATGCATTATTTCAGGTATAGTAAGTCCATCTTTTCTATTTAAATTTACATTCCATTCATTTTCATACTTTTTAATAACTTCATCAGTATATTTTTGGTATCCAGTTAATACGTTTGGAAGTCCTCCCATATCACAAGCACCTTGTACGTTATTTTGTCCTCTTAATGGATTAACTCCACTAAACTCTTTACCTATGTTTCCACAAAGAAGAGCTAAGTTTGAAACAGCCATAACGTTGTGTGTACCGTTACTATGTTGAGTTATACCCATACAGTAGTATATAGATGCTTTGTCTGAATTCGCATATATTCTTGCTGCTTTTCTTATATCTTCTGCACTAACACCACATATTTGAGATGCTTTTTCTGGAGTATAATCTTTTACTAATTCAACTAATGCTTCATAATTTTCAGTATGTTCTTTTATGTATTCCATATCTTGAAGATTTTCTTCTATTATTACATTCATCATAGAATTTAAAAGAGCTATATTTGATGCTGGACTTAGTTGGAAGTAAACATCAGCATATTCTGCTAACTCAATTCTTCTAGGGTCTGCTACTATAAGTTTCGCACCCTTTTCTATAGCCATTTTCATCTTAGCACCTATTACTGGGTGGTTTTCTGTTGTGTTTGAACCAATTACAAAAATAACATCATTATTTTCAACTTCATCAATACTATTTGTCATAGCACCGCTACCTAATGTAGTTGCAAGACCTGCAACTGTAGACGAATGTCATAAACGTGCGCAGTGATCGACGTTGTTATTTTTCATAACAGTTCTAACCATCTTTTGGAATAAGAAGTTTTCTTCATTAGTACATCTTGCTGAAGTTAATCCTGCAAAAGCTTCATGTCCATGATTTTCTTTTATAGAATTAAACTTATCTGCTATAAATTCATAAGCTTCTTCCCAAGTAGCTTCTTCAAATTTTCCATCTTTCTTTATTAAAGGAGTTTTAAGTCTTTCTGGATGATTTACAAACTTGTATCCAAACTTTCCTTTAACACATAATAAACCTTTATTAGAGTCTCCATTTGCTGGTTCAACTCCAACAATCTCATTATTTTTTACTTTTAAATCAAATTGACATCCTACTCCACAATAAGGACATGTTGTTCTAACTTTTTTCACATTATAGAACTCACCTTTTTTAGGAGTTAATGCTCCTACTGGACAAACTGAAACACAGTTTCCACAAGAAACACATTCTGGTTTTCCAATTTTTTCAATAAGTTCATCTCTTCTTTCTATTTTATAACCTCTTAACTCACACTCTATTCCATGAGTACTTTGAAGCTCTTCACAAACTCTAAAACATTTTTTACATTTAATACATTTATTTGGGTCATATGTAAATAGCGGATTGCTATCATCTATAGGTAGTAATTTTTTCTTGGCAGATTCTTCTTGGACTCTTATTTTATCTATTCCATAAGAATATTCATTTGAATAGTCTTGCAATTTACAGTTTCCTGTTCTTATGCAAGTAGTACACTCAAGGGCATGATCACACATTATGTTTTCTAAAACTTTAGCTCTTTGTTTTCTTACTTTTCTACTGTTAGTAAGTATATTCATTCCATCCTCAACCTTTGTTGCACAAGCTGGAAGTAACTCTTCTCTTCCTTCAACTTCTACTACGCATATCCCACAATAAGCATGTGGAACTAATCTCTCGTCGTGACAGAAATTTGGTATATCTATTTTCATTGTTTTGCAAGCTTCAAGTATTGTTAATTCATTACTTACTTGAGTTTCTATATCGTTTATCTTGATCTTTAACACTTATCTCACTCCCGAAGTATTATTTTAGTATTGAATTTTGTATACATT
>NZ_JAWDJM010000055.1:0-30455 GCF_032465715.1 Paraclostridium sp. MRS3W1
ATACTGTACATATTAACCCTTATAAATAATCAAAAATTATTTTTTATATTAATTATTTTAGAAATTGCTGACTTTATAGTAATCAAAATTTTAGATGATAACTTTAAAATAATCAAAAAAAATAAATAATTAAATAAGAAAAGAAGCACAATAACATTAAATATTGAAATTATAGAGGTGAAATTGTGCGTAAAATAATAAAAATATTTGCTTTAGCTATAACTATTGTGTATTTATTTACAGGAAGTGCAAAAGCACTTAATTATTATGATTTATACTTTCAAAAAACAGATGATAAAATAATAAAAGGAAGTTATGAAGAGTTAAATACAAATTTAAATTATGAGACAATTTATAATGTTAACTTAAACAAAGACGAACAAGATGCTATAAATTACGAAATAAAAACTAATATATTTAAAGGTATAAATATAAATAATAAAGATATAGAAAATAAATACAATGAAGGTTATGTAAAGGTAAGACCTGTATATAGAGAAATAAAAGGCGATATTATAAAAGATTATAAAACTTGGAATGATAAAAAAGAAATAATTATAAAAATGCCTATTGATATAGAGTTTATAAAATAGGAAAGGGTATCTATAGAAGATACCCTTATTTTTATTTTTTGTTGAATATATCTATAAAAATATCTGTATATCCATGAGCCTTTAAACTTTCAATCATCTCTTCTGCATAAACCCTATTATTGAATGAACCACAAACAACTCTATAAAAGACATTAGAATCTTCTACTGGAGGATTAGTAGGTTTTGTATTTGGGGTAGGATTTTCAGTTTTAAATTCTACGCCTACATACTTACATATTCCTTTAGCAACTGCAAGGGCAAATTTATCTTGATCTTCTCTTAGAAGCTTAGCATCAAGTTCATTATCTATGAAAGCAAGTTCGATTAAACAAGATCTCATACTACTTTTTCTTAAAACATAGAAGTTTGCAGTTTTTACACCTCTATTTTTAGTATAAGCGTTAGTCTTTAGTATTTCTTCATGTATACAATTAGCTAAGTCGTTAGTTTTATCAGTATAACTAAAAGTTTCAACTCCACTAGCTGAATTATTAAATGAATTACAATGTATTGAAACGTAGCAATCTGCATTCCACTTATTAGCGGCAGAAGTTCTTCCATCTAAAGAAAGTGTAGAATCATCAGTTCTACTTAGCTTTACCTCAAGATTTTGCTTTTTTAACAATGATTCAACTTTTTTAGCTACTGATAAATTTATATTTTTTTCAAGTAAATTGTTAATACCTACAGCACCACTATCTATACCACCATGGCCTGGATCTATAAATATTTTTTTACTCATAATTACCTCCTTGAAAGCACATTTGTACATAATGTACTAAAATATATTATGAAATACAATTAAATTTGGTTCGATTAAATAAATATATATTTTATTTATTGGGAAAAATTTTATTTTTAAAAAATCAGAATATATGTTTAAATAAAAATTTGTTTGGGTAAATAATAAATGCTAGCAAATTAATATTAAAAAATTTGGAGGACATTAAAAATGAAAGCATTTGTAGATAAAGATATATGTATAGGGTGTGGAGCATGTACAGGTATATGCCCAGAAGTATTTGATATGGATGATGATGGACTGGCAATAGCTATAAAAGACGAATTAAAAAGTGAATTAGAAGATAGTGCGGTAGAGGCTCAAGATGGATGTCCTGTAAGTGCTATAATAATAGAATAATAATTTTTGATAAAAAGGCTATCTTATAAAAGAGATAGCTTTTTTTAGTTGTAAAATAAGAGTTGATAATTGCACAAATATGGTTATAAAAATCGAAATATAGTATAATTGTGCCTATGCGAAAAAATGGAACAGATTGAATGGAGGACTGATATGAAAAAAAATAAATTAATAAAAAAATTTACTATATTTGTTCTAATAATGATATTTTGTGGGATTAATCTAGATTTAGCATATGCATACAATGATATGAGCTTTAAAAATATAACCATTGAGGATGGACTTTCTCAATCTTCTGTAAACACTTTATATCAAGATATAAATGGATATATGTGGATAGGAACTAATGATGGGCTTAATAGATACAATGGATATGATTTTAAGGTGTATTCATATAACGATAAGGATAAAAATAGCATAAGCAACAACTTTATTATAGATGTTACAGAAGATAATAGTGGAAATATATGGGTAGGAACAGCAAATGGATTAAGTAAAATAAATTTAAAAACTGGAAATATAAATAATTATTTAGATAAAAATGATAATGGTAATTTATCGCATTATAATATCCGAGATATTTTAGTAACTAAAGATAATCGAATTATAGTTGCAACATCAAATGGATTAAATTTGTATGATAAAGAAAAGGATAAATTTAAAAGAGTGTTGAGTAGTGAAAATCAGTTAACAAATCAAATGGTAAACTCATTAACTGAAGATGAAAAAGGGAATATGTGGATAGGTACTGACAAAGGATTAGATAAATACGATGCAAATTTAAAAAATAGATTGGAGTCTTACCAAAATAAAGGTAAAAACTCTATAAGTGAAAGTAGTATAAATAAAGTTTATTATGAAAAAGAAAATATATGGTTAGGGACAAGCAATTCAGGATTAATTAAAATTAATATATCAAATAATGAAATTACTAGATATAGCAATAATTTAGATAATAAAAATTCATTATCAGGAAATCGTGTAAATGATATTATGAAGGATAGTAGAGGGAATCTATGGGTTTGCACAAATCAAGGCTTAGCTAAATACAATTATAAGACTAATAATTTTATTACATATTCAAATGAAATATATGATAAAACTAGTCTTATAGCTAATGACGTAATTAGTATAATTGAGGATAAAAGTGGGTTAATATGGTTAGGGACGTATGCAGGAATAAGTATGTTTGATCCAGATAATGAAATCCAACATTATAAAACTAACCCATCAGATGAAAATTCTATAAACAGCAATTTGATACAAGGTATATATGAAGATAATGAAGGCCTTTTATGGGTAGGAACAAACTCAAAGGGAATTAATATAATAGATAGAGAAAAAAATATAGTGAGAAGAATAGATAAAGAACACAATGAGTTTACTTTAAGTGATTACTCTATAAATGATATAACTGGAAAAGATGAATATATATACATAGCAACTGACAATGGGTTAAACGTATTAAATAAGAAAACAAAAAAAGTTGAAAAATATTTTAAAGAAAATAATATTGCAAATAATAATATTAAATCATTATTTTTAGATAAACGTGGATATTTATGGATAGGAACAATTGACGGAATTAGTGTGTTGAATACAAATGATAATACCATTAAAGATTATACTTATTTACTGAAAAAAATTAATAAAAATGATACATACGTATCTTCCATATATGAGGATAAAAATGGGTATCTGTATATAGGTCTTTTTTTACAAGGAGGACTTATAAGATTAAATTTAGATACGTATAAACATGAAGTTTATAAAGTTGATAAGAATAAAGATGTCAGCATAAGTAGTAATAGTATAAAAGATATAAAAGAAGATTCATATGGAAATGTGTGGATAGGAACTAGATATGGGTTAAATAAATTCAATCCTAATGATAAAACTTTTAAAGTTTACACAACTAAAGAGGGCTTACCCAATAATACTGTGTATGGAATTTTGTTTGATAAAAAAAATAATCCGTGGGTTAGCACTAACTTAGGAATAGCTAAATTAGATATAAAAAGTGACAAATTCCAGACATTAGGAGTTGCTGATGGATTGCAAAGTAATGAGTTCAACAGTAACGCATCTTATGAAAATAGAAATGGAGAGTTTTTCTTTGGGGGAATAAATGGATTAAATGTCTTTTATCCTGAAGATATAAAAAAATCAAACTTTGTTGGAAATGTTGAATTTGATGAATTTAATATAAATGGGAAAAATTACAAAGATATAAGTGGGAAAAAATTTGCTAGTTATGAGAATAATATAAGTATAAGATTTTTTTTGACTTCGTATAAAGACGTAAAAAAGACTCAATATTATTACAAACTAGAACATAAAAATAATCCTTTTAAATTGTATTCTAAAAAAAATAGTGAGTGGAATATAACTTATGATAACACTATTGTTTTTAGTGATTTAGATCCTGGAAATTATAAATTAAAAGTAGTTGCTAGGAATGACAATGGAAATTTTAGTGAACAAAGTAGTGTTGACTTTATAATAAGAAAACCTTATTGGATAAGTAATATAGCTTTAGCTATATATGCGGTAATAATAATAATAATAATTTATATGAGTATAAATAGAATGAAAAAATTAGATAGACTTGTAGAAAAGAGAACTTATCAACTAAAAAATGAAATGGAAAAAAATAATAATCTTTTGAATAAAGTTATTGTATTAGAAAAGAATAAAAACAATTATTTTGTAAATTTATCTCATGAATTAAGAACTCCTTTAAATGTAATAAATAGTACAAGGCAACTTATAAGTGAGCTTAATAAAAAGCAACAAGGAATAAGTAAGGAAAAAATAAGTCATTACATGGATGTTATAGATAAAAATTCAAAACGACTTTTAAATCTTATTAACAATATAATAGATAGCACAAAATTACAAAATGGACAGTATATAGTTCAATTACAAAACAATGATATAGTTTATATTGTTGAAGAAACAATTTTAGGATTAAGAGATTTTATAGAAAATAAGGGTATTGAGTTTATAATAGACCCTGAAATTGAAGAGAAGATAATAGAATGTGATAAGTATGAAATTGAAAGATGTATAGTTAATTTAATTGGGAATGCAGTTAAATTTACACCAAGAGGTGGAAAGATAGAAATAAAAATAAAAGATTTAAGCGATAAAGTAATGATAAGTGTTAAAGATAATGGTATCGGAATTGAAAAAAAATTCCATGAATCTATATTTAATAGATTTAACCAAGTTGTAGATGCTAATTCAGAGGTCAAAGGAGGCAGTGGTTTAGGATTAACAATTACTAAACAAATTATAGATCTACATAGTGGGATTATATATGTTGAAAGTGAAGTTGGAAAGGGTAGCGAATTTGTTATAATTTTACCTGAAAAAGTTAAATAAAAAAGAACTCCCAGAGTTCTTTTTTATTTAATCTAAT
This sequence comes from Paraclostridium sp. MRS3W1, assembly GCF_032465715.1. NCBI lineage: Bacteria > Bacillati > Bacillota > Clostridia > Peptostreptococcales > Peptostreptococcaceae > Paraclostridium > Paraclostridium sp. MRS3W1. The sequence goes on from NZ_JAWDJM010000055.1 coordinate 5,159, forward strand.
CTAGCTTGACTATTATATTAGTAAGCTGAGAAACTAAATCTTGCATTTGGATTAAATCATCATTTGAAAGCGTTGACAATTTAGTGAAAAGAGACTCCTTTAGCCTTCTTTTATGTTCATCTGATATGTCTAAAGCTTTTTGTGTTAACGCTATTCTGACAATTCTTCTGTCATTAGGATCTTCAGTTCTTTGAACTAGGTCGTCTCTTAAAAGTTTATCTATAATAGGCGTCATATTTGGCTTAGATATTTCTAAGTTAGAAGCTATATCTGATATAGATGAAGATCCGTTATTAAGTAAATAAAATATAACCTTAACATGTGATGGAGGAAGAGGTGAGCATTTAACCATTTTATCTTGATTAAATACTTTATTATTCAGTTGAATTAACAAGCTAAATAATGCATCAGATGTTTTAGTTAAATCTTTTTTATCCATATAAAATCTCCTTTAACCTGTAATTATATTACTATTATAAACTAAAATAAAATTTTATACAATTTAAAAAAGTTATTGACTTATAATAATTATAAAAATATAATAATTATTAAAACATAACTATTAAAATCTAAAAGGGAGAAGTAGCAAAATGATTAAGTTAATTAAACATTTAAGAAACTCAGTCGGTTCTGTAGCACTTATAGTTGGACTGTTAACGATTCAAGCTATATGTGATTTATCATTACCTGATTATACATCTAATATAGTAAATATTGGTATTCAGCAAAATGGTATTGAAAATGCAGTTCCAGAAGTTATAAGAGAGAGCGAACTAAATAATCTTACTATCTTTATGAGTGACAAAGATAAAAGTGAAGTAATGAAATATTATGACTTACTTGATAAGGGTGAGTTTAAAGATATTAAGATTGATGAAAAAGTATATAAGCTTAATACAAATGATAAAGAAGTAATAGATAAGTTAAACCCTATAATGTCAAAATCTATTATGGTAGTATCTGGTATAGAAAAAAACAAGACTCAAATTGCAAAACAAATGACACCACCGGGAGTTCCGGTTAATCCTAATATGGATATAATGGCTACTTTTAAGTCTATGCCTAAAGATTCTTTAAATCAAATAGAATCTAAGTTTGATGAAAAAGTTGATAAAATGCCAGAAAGTATGGTAACTCAAGGTGCTATAGGATATGTAAAAGGTGAATACAAAGCAATGGGAATAAATGTAGATAAACTTCAAACTAACTACATATTCAAAACTGGTGCGATAATGTTAGGAGTAGCCTTAATAAGTATGCTAGCTACAGTTGCAGTTGGATACTTAGGTGCTAGAGTTGCAGCAAAGCTTGGTAGAAACTTAAGAAAAGATGTATTCCATAAAGTAATTTCATTCTCTAATAAAGAAATGGATGAATTCTCGACTGCATCTTTAATAACTCGTAGTACAAATGATATACAACAAGTACAAATGCTAATGGTAATGTTACTTAGAATTGTATTTTATGCACCTATACTTGCTTTAGGTGGAGTTATAAAAGTATTAGGAACTGATACTTCTATGGCTTGGATAATAGGTGTTGCAGTTCTTGCAATAATATCTGTAGTATTAGTTTTATTTGCATTAGTTATGCCTAAGTTTAAATCTGTTCAAAAGCTTGTTGATAAGGTAAACTTAGTAACTCGTGAAATGCTTACAGGAATGTTAGTAATAAGAGCATTTGGTACTGAAAAGCATGAAGAAAAAAGATTTGATAATGCAAACACTGATTTAATGAAAACTAATTTATTTGTCAATAGAACTATGTCTATGATGATGCCAACTATGACTCTAATAATGAACTTAATTACTATATTAATAGTATGGAATGGTGCTCATCGTGTTGATTCAGGGAATATGCAAGTTGGAGATATGATGGCATTTATACAATATACTATGCAAATCATAATGGCATTCTTAATGATATCAATGGTATCTATGATATTACCACGTGCTATAGTTTCTATGGATCGTATAGATGAAGTTATAAGCAAAGATGTAAATATAAAAGATAAGAAAAATACTAAAGAATTTGATGAAAATAAAAAGGGTATAGTTGAATTTAAGAATGTAAGTTTCAGATATCCTAATGCAGAAGAAGATGTTTTAAGAAATATAACATTTACTGCAAAACCAGGGCAAACTACTGCGTTTATAGGAAGTACAGGATCAGGAAAATCAACTCTTATAAACTTAATACCTCGTTTCTATGATGTAACAGAAGGTGAAATATTAGTAGATGGTATAGATGTAAAAGATGCTAGTCAACATAATTTAAGAGATAGAATTGGATATGTACCTCAAAAAGGAGTTTTATTCTCAGGCGACATAGGCTCTAACTTAAGATATGGTAACCAAAGTGCTACGGATGAAGAAGTTAGAAAAGCAGCGGAGATAGCACAAGCTTTAGAGTTTATAGAGACTAAACCTGATAAGTTTGAAAGTGAAATTTCACAAGGTGGTACAAATGTTTCAGGAGGTCAGAAACAAAGACTTTCAATAGCTAGAGCAATAGCTAAAAATCCAGAAATATATATATTTGATGATAGTTTCTCTGCGTTAGACTTAAAAACAGATGCAGCACTTAGAAAATCACTAAAAGAAGAAACTGGAGATTCTACAGTACTTATAGTAGCTCAAAGAATAAGTACGATATTAAATGCTGACCAAATAATAGTACTTGACCAAGGTAGTATTGTAGGAATTGGAAAACATGAAGAACTTCTTAAAAATTGTGAAGTGTACAAAGAAATTGCCCAATCACAACTTTCAAAGGAGGAACTTGACAATGAGTAATAAAAAGCAATCTACTCCTAAAATGGGCGGACCTATGGGAGGAATGAGAGGAACAGAAAAAGCAAAAGATTTTAAAGGTACAATGAAAAATCTTTTCAATTATTTAAAACCTTACAGAATATCTATATTTATAGTAGTTATATTTGCAATAGGGAGTTCTGCATTCTCTATAGTAGGACCTAAGGTATTAGGTAAAGCTACCACTGAGATATTTGAAGGACTGATTAGAAAAGTTAGTAATCAAGGAAATGCTGGGATAGATTTTAATTATATAGGCAAAGTTCTTTTAATTTTATTAGGGCTATATGTAATAAGTGCGTTATTCTCATTTGTTCAATCATTTATAGTTTCTGGAATATCTCAAAAGGTTTCATATAAATTGAGAAAAGAAATTTCAGAAAAAATAAACCGTATGCCACTTAAGTATTTTGATAAAAGAACACATGGTGAAGTACTATCAAGAATTACAAATGATATAGATACGTTAAGTCAAAACTTAAATCAAATTATGACTCAAATTATTACAGCTGTTACAACTTTAATAGGGGTTCTTATAATGATGTTATCTATAAGTTGGCAAATGACTATAGCTTCATTATTAATATTACCTATATCTATGATAATAATAGGTTTTATTGTTAAGAACTCACAAAGCCACTTTAAATCTCAACAAAAATATTTAGGGCATGTTAATGGTCAAGTTGAAGAAACTTATGGTGGACACAATATAGTTAAAGCATTCAATAGAGAAGATGCAGCTATAGCAGAGTTTAATGAGTTAAATGATAAGTTATATGAATCTGCATGGAAATCTCAATTCTTATCTGGAATGATGATGCCGATGATGACGTTTATAGGTAACTTAGGTTATGTTTTAGTATCTATATTAGGTGGATACTTTACTATAAAGAAAACTATCCAAGTTGGGGATATACTTTCATTTATACAATATGTAAGAAGTTTTAACCAACCAATAGCTCAAACTGCACAAGTTGCAAATATAATGCAATCTATGGCAGCAGCAGCAGAAAGAGCATTTGAATTTTTAGATGAAGAAGAAGAAATCCAAGTAAGTGATCATCCAGTTAGCGTTGAAAATATCAAAGGGGATGTTTCTTTTGATCATGTTAACTTTGGATATTCTGAAGATAAAATAATAATAAATGACTTTACAACAAATATAAAAGCAGGACAAAAAGTAGCTATAGTTGGGCCTACTGGTGCTGGTAAAACTACAGTTGTAAAATTATTAATGCGTTTTTATGATGTAAATAAAGGTGCTATACTGATAGATGGTAAAAATATAAATGATTTTAACAGAGCTGACTTACGTAGCTTATTTGGAATGGTTTTACAAGACACATGGTTATTTAATGGTAGCATAATGGAAAACATAAGATACTCTAAGCTTAATGCTACTGATGAAGAGGTCATAGAAGCATCTAAAGCAGCTCATGTGCATCACTTTGTAAAAACTCTTCCAGCAGGATACAGCATGGAATTAAATGAAGAAGCTAGTAACGTATCTCAAGGTCAAAAGCAACTTTTAACTATAGCTCGTGCGATTTTAGCAGATCCTAAAATACTTATACTAGATGAAGCTACTAGTTCAGTTGATACTCGTACAGAAGTTTTAATACAAAAAGCTATGGAAAATCTTATGGAAGGTAGAACAAGCTTTATAATAGCTCATAGATTATCAACTATAAAAGATGCAGATTTAATACTAGTTATGAAAGATGGAGATATAATTGAGCAAGGAAACCATGAAGAATTATTAAAAGCTGATGGATTCTATGCATCTTTATATAATAGTCAATTTGAAGACTGTGAATAAGTTTTCCAAGTTGATAATAAACATATTGTAAAGTAATTACAATTATGTTAAAATTAAGGTAACATTAGTAAATGTTAAATTTTTTTACAAGTTTTTAGGAGGATTCCAAAATGATGAATGGAACAGTTAAATGGTTTAATAATGAAAAAGGATTTGGATTTATATCTGTAGAAGGTGGAGATGACGTATTCGTACATTTCTCAGCTATACAAAGAGATGGATTCAAATCATTAGAAGAAGGTCAAGCAGTTAACTTTGAGATAGTTGAAGGAGCAAGAGGACCTCAAGCTGCTAACGTAACAATAGCAGAATAATTGAGTTTATAATATATAAAACACAATTAAGAAATTAAAACTAGAGAGTTTTCTCTAGTTTTTTTTATTGTTAACTAGCGTCATGTAACAGTTTTGTTACATATGCGTAATAAATTTGTTACATGGTCATGATAAAATATATAAAATACATGTGACGAAATATATAGAATATTCAGGAAAGACTAGGAATAATTTGTATTTATGACAGAAGGAGAAATTTTATGTGTGGACACGTTTTTTTATATAGTAAAAAAGGAAATGTTGATGAGGCTTTATTAAGCGAATTAACTGAAAAAATTAATCATAGAGGACCTGATGATACAGGATTATTTGTAAAAGATAATGTAGGGTTTGGATTTAAAAGACTTAGTATAATTGATTTATCTCATGGACATCAACCATTTAGCAAAAAAGAGAGTACGATAATATTTAACGGGGAAATCTATAACCATGAAGCGTTAAGGGATGAACTTATAGCTAAAGGTCATGAGTTTAAAACAGGATCAGATACAGAAGTATTACTTACTTCTTATTTAGAATATGGAAAATCAGCTGTTAAAGATTTTAGAGGAATGTTTGCATTTGTAATTTATGATGAGAACACAAATACTATATTTGGGGCTAGAGATCATTTTGGGATAAAGCCATTATACTACACTGAAAATGATGAATATATAGCATTTTCATCAGAATATAAAGCTTTAATGCCAATAGTAACTGAAAAAAATGTAGATGATAAAAGTTTACAAAATTATTTATCATTCCAATATGTTCCAAGATATAATACTATGATGGAAGGAATCAAAAAAGTACCTAATGGAACTTGTTTTACAATTGAAAATAATCAAATAAGATTTGAAAAATATTTTGAACCTAGATTTTCAAATGAAAAAGAAGTTACAAAAGAAGACGTATATAATATATTAGACGATTCTGTAAAACATCATATGATATCTAATGTTGAAGTTGGAACATTTTTATCAGGGGGGATAGACTCAACTATAATTGCTGCATTAGCATCAAAAATAAATCCTAAAATAAAATCTTTCTCTGTAGGATTTGAAGTAGACGGATACAATGAATTAAGTGTTGCAAAGAAAAGTGCAGCTGCATTAGGAATTGAAAACATACAAATAAGAGTAACTCAAGAAGATTACATAAAAGCACTTCCTAAGGTAATATACAGTTTAGATGATCCATTAGCAGATCCATCATGTGTTGGAATATATTTCTTATCAAAAGAAGCTAGAAAACATGTAACTGTAGTATTATCTGGAGAAGGAGCTGATGAGTTCTTTGCAGGTTACAATATATACAAAGAATATGAAGCTGTTAAGCCGTTTTTAGGATTATCCAAAGGTTTAAACCAAACTTTAAATAAAATATTTACAAAAATGCCAGAATTAAGAGGTAAAAACTACTTAGTTAGAGCAACTACACCTTTAGAAAAAAGATATATAGGAAATGCTAAAATATTTGAAAATAATGAAGTAAAGAGTATAATAAATAAGTATGATGATAATAACACATATGGTAAAGTAGTTAGAGATTTATATAGAGATTGCAAAAGAAAAAGTTATGACTATGTAACAACTATGCAAGATATAGATATAAATACATGGTTAGAAGGAGATATTTTATTAAAAGGTGATAAAATGTCAATGGCATCATCTATAGAACTTAGAGTACCATTTTTAGATAAAGAAGTATTTGAAGTTGCTAGACATTTAAAATTAGATCAAAAAATAAGCAATAAGAATACAAAAGTTTTACTAAGAGAAGCATTTAAAGATGTAGTACCTCAACATATGGTAGAAAAGAAAAAATTAGGATTCCCAACACCTATAAGAGTATGGTTAAAAGATGATTTAGGTAAATATGTAAGAAATATAATAACTGAATCAAAAACGGATGAACTTATAAATAAAGAGTATGCTATAGGTTTATTAGATGAACATATAAAAGGAAGCAAAGATAACTCAAGAAAAGTTTGGACAATATTTGTATTCTGTTTATGGCACCAAATATTTATAGAAGGAAAAAATATAGATTCTTTATAAACGAAAGAAGGATGTAGATATGAAGAAGATATTAATAGTTGAAGATGAAGAAAATATATCGGATATACTATCTTATTCTCTAAGAAAAGAAGGTTATGAAACTAAAATAGCAGATACTGGAAAATCTGCTATTGAACTTGTATCAAGTTTCAGGCCAAACTTAATTATATTAGATTTAATGCTCCCAGATATGAATGGGCTTGATATCTGTAGGAATGTAACAACTAATTTCTCTATACCTATAATAATGTTGACTGCAAAGTCAGATACTATAGACAAAGTTTTAGGCTTAGAATTAGGCGCGGATGATTATATAACTAAGCCATTTAATATAAGAGAAGTAGTTGCAAGAGTTAAGTCTATATTTAGAAGAATAAGCTTATTAGAAGATAATATTAAATCAGATATAGAAGTTGTTAAATTAGCAAATGGATTAGAAATAAACAAAAAAGAAATGAAAGTTAGATTAGATAATGAAATTATTCATTTAACAAGTAAAGAATACGAACTTCTTTTATATTTTGTGGAGAACATAAACACGGTACTAAACAGGGCTCAATTACTAGACAATATATGGGGTATAGACTTTGAATGTGAAAGCAGAACTGTAGACACCCATATACAAAGACTTAGAAAAAAACTAGGTGATTACAATTGTATAGAAACTGTAATCGGAGCGGGGTATAAGTTATCTGGACAAAAAATATAAATATGAAAAACTCCATAACCAACAAAATAATGTTGTTTTTCTTAGTTATAATCTTTTTTGTTATATTTTCTATAGTTATTTATAGTAACTCAGTACTTAATAATGTAGTAGAATATTTAATTGATAATGAAGTTAAAGATACAACTAAAAGTATTAATTTATATTTACATCAGTATTTTAGATTTAATAAAATGGAATTTAATAAAATTTCATTTGCGTCAAAAAGTAGTGCAATTTCAAGGGATTTAACTTATAGATTAGATAAAACGGTTTATATTTATAATGATATGGGAGGATTACTATATCCAAGAACAGAAAAATATAAACAATTAAAAATAACAAAAGATATGGAAAATGCATTAAATGGAGAATTATCTTATACAATTGAGTATAAAGACGATAAGGCTTTAGTATATGTATCATATCCTATTTTTAGAGAAGATAAACTTATAGGTATGATAAGATTTGCAAATGATTATACACCTTTATTTAATAAAACTAAATTATTTATAAATAAAACATTGATTTTTTCTGTGATGATTTTTGCGGTAAGTATGATTATTGCATATATTATATCAAAGCAAATAACATCTCCAATAAAAAATTTAGCAAATAAAACTAAAGAGGTTACAGATGGTAATTTTGATGTGAATATAGATATAAGTTCTAGTGATGAGTTAGGAATGCTTGCATCTGATTTTAATAATATGATTGAAACAATAAATACTCAGATAAAAACTATAGAAAATGATAGAGATGATTTAAGGGAGTTATCAGAAAAACAAAAGAAATTTTTTGATAATGTAACTCATGAACTTAAAACTCCTATGACAACTATAATTGGATATAGTGAGATTATAAAAGACAACCAATTTACGGATGAAGAGTTTTTTAATAAAGGAATAAATAGAATCATATCTGAGGCTAATAGATTAAATAGAATGATTGTACAATTACTTGATATATCTAAAAATAGTAATAAAAATTTTGATTATGAATTGAAAAAAATAGATTTATCTAAAATAATAGTAAGTATGTGTGAAGACATGACTCATAAAGCTAAAAAATATAATATGAGTATAAACATCAATGTTGGAAAAAATATAAAAATAATTGCAAATGAAGATAAAATTAAAGAAATTATAATAAATTTACTTGATAATGCTATTAAATATGGAAAAGTTAATTCAGAGATATTTGTTAACGCGCATATAGAAGGTAAATTTGCAAATATATCAGTTATAGATTCAGGAGAAGGTATTGAAGAAAAGGAACTTGAAAATATATTATCTCCTTTTTATAGAGTATCTAAAAGTGAAACTAGAGAATTAGGAAGTACTGGATTAGGACTTGCTATTGTCAAATCAATAGTTGATAGTTATAATGGGAAAATCGACATTAAAAGCGAGGTTAATAAAGGAACTGAGGTTTCTATAAAACTTCCTACAATAAGTTAAGGAGAACTATATAATGCTAAAGAATATAAAGCAAGATATAAAGAACATAATACTTTTACTTTTTATTGTAGGGATACTTTCGCTTATTGTATATGTAAGTGTATATGAAAATAAAGAATATAGCAAAAATGTAAAATTAGATGGAAAAACTTATGATTACAATGAAAGTAACTATAAAAATAAAGATGAAAGTATAAAATTAGACTCTGTTATACCTATAGATGACTATATTCTAGATTTAGAATTCAATGAGGATAACTTGCTAGCTATAAGTAATTATACAGACAATAACAAATCTGGAATAAACATATATGAAATAAATCCTGATGATGAAAGTATTTTAAATGTAAAAACCTTAAATGATGGTGTTTTTACTATGTATAATTTGGAGAGTATGTCTCCATCAAAGGAAATACTAGCATATAATACAGCTGAACATGAAAAGAATGATAAATATAAAGACTTAAAGAGTGTGTTATATAATTTAAAAGACGACAGTTATATTACATTACCTTATTATTTTGATTTATTAGGCTGGGTACCAGATAGCAGTGGTTTTTATGGTTATAAAAATGGCGAATTATTTTCATATGATATAAATGAAGAAAAAATTGTTAAAACTTATGAACTTAAAAAAAGTGATTATGTAAATAAAATTTTATTTTCTCAAGATGGAACAAAACTTTATATGTTAAATATAAATAAAAATAAAATTGATATATATGATTTGAAAAACAATTCAGTATCTAAAATTGATGATATAAAATTTATATCTGACTTTGATGTTATAGACGATACACATTTATTAATTGAAGGAACTAATGCAGACAAGAAAGATGTATATATATATGATACGGAGCATAAGTCTAAAAAAATAATAAATGGAGTGCATTTAGATGAAATGTATTTAAGTAAAGATAAAAGCAAACTAGTAACTGTATATTATACGGGTAATAATGAAAGTACTATAGATGTATATGAACTAGGTATGTATAGTGAGAATGTAGATGTATATAAACTAGGCAGCATACCTATGATAAAAGGAATACCGTATATAGCAATAAGTGATAACAACAAGTTAGCATATTCTATAGAAGGTAATAAATTTGGGGAAAGCGAAATATATACATATAGTATATCAAGTAAAAAATGACAACTTATAAGAGTTGTCATTTTTGTTATATTTACATTACAATTAAGTAATAAATATTGATATAAAAAAATAATAGGAGTAAAATAGTATTAAATTAAAGGCAGACAACAAATAGAATTTGCTTATAGATTTAAGGAGAATAGAGTATGGAACACATAGAGACATTATTTACATTAGCTAGAGACAACTTTATTTTAGTTTTTATAATAGGGACATTTGCAAGTTTTTTAGAAAGTTTTATTCCTGCATTGCCACTAATGGGGATAGTAGTTGCAAATAGCGTTATGCTTGGATGGGTATTTGGACTTTTAGGGTCAGTATTAGGATCTTGTACAGGTACATATTTACTATTTTTATTATCAAATAAATTTAGTCATATAAAAATATTTGAAAGAATAGAAAATAATAAAGTTGATAGGGCTATAAACTGGGTAAAACATCAGGGGTTTGCTACATTATTTATTGCGTATTCTTGTCCGTTTATACCTGGATGCTTGGTTACTATAGCTTGCGGGGTTTCAAATAAGAGTAGCGAAAGTTTTGTACCAGCTATGATAAGTGGCAGAATATTAATGTTTTTAATTGCAAGTTATATAGGTAATGATTTAGTAGGATTTATACATAGTCCTATGAGAATTATATTTGTAACAGCATTAACTATTATATCATTCTTAGTTGGAAGAAAAATAAATACAAGAATTGAAGCTAAACATCATAATTAACATAAATTAAAAAATTCTCTAATAGTATATTATTAGAGAATTTTTAATTTTCTTAAATATTATTAAAAATATAGGGGGGAATTTTATGTTAAAAACAAATAAAGATAAAGTTGTAAAATGGTCAGTTCAAGGGAAAATACATCATCCACTAGCTTTAAGCTATAGAGTAACCCATGAAGGAAAACCTGTTATATTGCCTTCGACAGGAGGAATTTCATACAATGTAAAGATAGGGGATTGTGTTTATGGTTTAGCAGGAGATCATGTAGAACCAGGAGTATCTATTAGAAATGAAGATGTAAGAGAGAGCAATGCACTTATGACGTTTGCATGTATAGGAAATGAGGCTAAGGTTGTAAGTGGAGAAGCTAAAGGTGCAAAGGGATATGTTACAGGTATGCATGGTGGAATAGAACATGTACTTGTACATTTTGATGAAGAAACTTTGGAAAACTTAGCTATAGATGATAAAATTATGGTCAAAGCATATGGTCAAGGTTTAAAATTAGAAGGGTTTGATGATATACATATAATGAGTATAGATCCAAATTTATTTGAAAAGCTAGGAATAATAGAAAAAGATGGTAAAATACAAGTTCCAGTTGTTGCAAAAGTTCCACCATACTTAATGGGATCAGGAATAGGGTCAAGTAGTGCTTATACTGGAGATTATGATATAATGACCTCTGACTTTGATGAAATAAAAAGACTTGGACTTGATAAGTTGAAATTTGGAGATTTAGTTTTATTAGAAGACTGCGATAATACATATGGAAGGGGATATTTAAAAGGAGCAGTTAGCATAGGTGTAATTGTTCATAGTGATTGTGTAACGCTTGGTCATGGTCCTGGAGTTACTACTATAATGGTTAGTAAAACGCCTATAATTGAAGGAATTATAGATGAAAATGCAAATATATCTAAGTATATATAAATAAAAAATTAACTATAAGCATTATTGTTTAATAACAATTTGAGCGGGTATAAAAGAGTATAAGAAATTATGCTCTTTTATTTTGCATAATATTTGAATTAAAGACAAAAATAAAATTGAAAGATAATTAGGAGGATATATATATGAAAGTTACATTTAGTGGAGCACCATTAACATTAGAAGGAAATCAAGTTAAAGTAGGAGATGTAGCACCTGATTTTACAGTAGTAGGAAATGATTTAAGTCCTATAAAGTTTAGTGAAACAAAGGGAAAAAGAATATTAGTAGCAGTCCCATCAATAGATACTGCAGTATGTGATATAGAGGTTAGAAAGTTTAACCAAGAAGCTGCAAAATTAAATGATGTTAAAGTATTTACTATATCAATGGATTTACCATTTGCACAAGCTAGATGGTGCGGAAATGCAGGAATTGAAAATGTTGTTACTGCATCAGATTATAAAGATAGAGAATTCTCTAAAGCTTATGGTTTATATATAAAAGAATTAGGTCTTGTATCAAGAGCTGTTATAGTTGTAGATGAAGACAATAAAGTAGTATATACAGAGTACTTAGAAGAAATAACAAATGAACCTAACTATGAAAAAGCAATAGAAGCTGTTAAGTAATAATAATAAAAAGATGCCTCAAAAAAAAGTTTTTGAGACATCTTTTTTTAATATTAAGAAGGAAAAAGAGTGTACTTTATCAAAGTATATATAATCTTTGTTTTTAATTGAAATATTAGGGGGGATATATTTGGTGGAAGAATTTGATATAAATGGAGCTTTGATAAAATTTCCTGAAGAAAAAGTAAGATATAATTCTATTAGAAAAGAATTTTTAAATCAAGCAACTGAGTACAAATGCAAATTGAAAAAAGAATTGTCTAAAAATTACACATCAAAAGATATAAATGAAATTGGAGTAAAACTCTATGAAGAGTATATAGATAATTGCATAAAAAAAGGCGTAGAAATAGTTGTTAACTATGAAATTATAACTATTGATACTAACCTTTTCAAAAAGAACTATTGCCTAAAATATCTAACATACTCTAAAAAATCTAAAAACTTATCAAAAGATTATTTAATACAAAATAAAAATAAAAAAATAAGCTTGGCACAAAAATCAATGGAAGATAAAAAGTTAATAAATATATTAGCAGATAATTTATTTGAAGATTGCTTTAAAGTACATTATGCAGTAATTGATGCACTTTTAGATAATGGGGTAGACATAGTATCTAGTTATATAGAGGAAGAAAATATAATAAAGGCAAATGCACTATTTAATAATTATAAGGATGGATTCATAGATAAAACTAATGAAAGTTATGTTATAAAACAAATAATTGCGCTAAACCCATATAGAAAAGATATATATGAATTTTTTATAAAAGAAGATGGAGATTTTAATAGTGAAATAGAAAGATTAACTAAGTTTTTAGGTTATGATGTAGAAAAATATAAAGAATATTTAATGAATAAATATGTAGAAAATATAGAAGAAAATCATGGCTGCGATATTGAAATTGAAAAAGAAAAAATTGAAAAATATGCAAAATATATAGGGTACGATAAAAAGGAGATTTATTGTGCTAGAGTAGAAGCATTGTATATTTATAAAAACGCATAATAAAAAGAGGCCTTTGAAAGATGGTATGATAATATAAAATAATTCATACTATCTTTTTAAGGAGCCTCTTTTTTGTATATAGTTACTTAAATTGACTTAGTTAAGATAAATTTTATTTAAAGTGTAACTTTTTTTAAAAAGAATAATATACTAACTTAATAACTATATTTATATAAAGGGGGAATGGCATGAGGCGAGTAAGAGATAATAAATCTATATGTGATAATAATGGATTTTTAAATGAGTATGCTATTGGATGGAATGATATACCATTTAAAGATTGTTCTATAAATCAAAGCTTTCTAAAGAAAAAGAAATGGAATCAATATGTTTGGATAGGTAAAGATTTTATATTTAACTTTGTAATATCAGATTTAGGACATTGTTCAATTATACATGCAGACTTTTACAATTTAAAAGATGACATAAAAATAAGTAAAATATATAGACATCCTATAATTAAATATATTGTGATTGATGATAAAATAAACTCATATGCACATTACAAAGGGAAACGCAAATTTATAAATATATTAAGAAGCTCAGGTTACTTAAATCTGGATTTGAAAATAGATAATTTTGATATTACCTCAACTATATACTTAGATTATGAATCATTAAATGTACTTATTCCATGGGATGCAGAACATTTTCATTACACATCAAAGCATATGAACTTAATAACTAAAGGTATATTGAGAATAGGAAATAAGAAGTATGATTTAAGTGATTCAAGATGTTTTATAGACTACGGTAGAGGTGTTTTAAAACGACAGTGTGATAGAGAATGGTTAACTAGTTACTTTACAAATGAAAAGCATGAACATATATCTATAAACTTAGGAACAAAGTACACTGATTATACAGGTGTAAATGAAAATGCGTTAAAGATTGATGATAAGATATATAAATTTGATAGTGATGTTGACTTCAATTACAACAACGATGGAACTATAGATATAAAATCAACTAGAGATGATGAAATAAATTTAAAATTTAAACCTATAATTAGTGATATAAAGCCTGATAATATAAAAGTATTTAAATATAAGTTAAAACAAATTGTAGGACATTTAAGCGGATATGTAATGTATAAAGATAAGAAAATTAATTTCAATAATGAAATAGGGTGGTGTGAAAATCATTTTGCTAAGTGGTGAAGATATTAAAGAATTCAATTATATAGCCGTCTAATAATATGTTAAAATATTATTTAGACGGCTGAAATTATCTCATCCAATTTGGATTCCCAGGTACAAATGGTCTTTTACCAAATTTTTTAGTATATTCCTGAAGAACCTCTTTTATAGCAGGTAAGTTATCTTTGAATGTATCTATATTTTTTATACTTTCTAATTGCTGAGAAAATGGACAAACAGCAATGCATATTCCACAGTCAGTTCCTAGGTATCTCCACTTTATATAACATGACTCGGCATCTATTTTCCAATTATAAACCCCATCAAACTCTTTAGACGACTCATTAGATAAAGAAGTAGAAGGGCAGTTATAAGAACATTTTTTGCATACACTACAAAAATCATCTAAACCAAAATCCATAGGTGAATCTTCATCTAAATCTAAATCTGTAGTTACAACTCCAAGTCTTATACAAGAGCCATATTCTTTAGTAGTAAGAATTGTATTTCTTCCAATACAACCAAGACCTGCATCTCTAGCTATTAAAACCGGCATTAAAAGGTAGTTTGAATCCATATGATTTCTAGCATTATATCCTAAATTTCTTATATAGTAACTAAGAATCATACCTATAACTGAAACATCTACATAAGCTTTACTTGTTTCAACCACCTCAGCTAGCATAGGACCTCTATTTATCATATCTTTTTCCATTGGAACTGCAAAAACTATAGCATATTTATGATTAAGATCTACTTTTTTTCCGTAAACATCTTCATGTCTACCTCTATGAGTATAAAAATGATAATCTTTAAGTTTTGTAATTCCAACTAATTTAGCTCCGTAATGTGAAGCAAAACCTTTAATACGCTTAGTTATAACTTTTTTATTAACTTCGATTTTTGTATCGCTAACTTGTCCTTCACAGAGATGTTTAATATCTGATAAAAATTCAAATGCAGAAGACGCCATAGGAGAATTGACTTCATTGTATGTCATAGTACCTTCTCCGCAAAGTTCTGGTCTAGACCTAATACTATCATCTATAGCCTTTTTATCTGGATTTTTTTCATAATAATCATTATAAGCAGGTGAGTTCTTTTCATAGCTAGCCCTTGAAAATATAAGATCTCTTTCATCAACTCTATTCATAATATTCCCCCTATCCCTATAATAAAATTATATACTATCTTAATTAAAAAAGGGAAAAGATTATCTTTAAAAAGACAAGCTTTTCCCTTAGAAGGTATTCGCCTATAATAAATAGGAGTAGAATTATTATAGTAAGGTCGAATCCAATATATACTAATAATAGTATATATTAAAGTATATTAAATTATTACTATTTATGTTACTAAATTATTTTATATTTTTGATACTTTCATTAGCAAAACTTGTATCAACTATTTTTTCATAAGGAGCTTTTTTATCAAGTTCATTAGCTTCTTCCATTACATTCATTAAAAGATTTAAACTATCTTCTTTTAATACAGGGTCAGAAGACCACGCATCTATAGATTTATATCTTTCAACTACTGATACTAAATCTTTTTTCTCGAAATCTGTAAAGAAAGGCTCTATAGCTGTAGCTACTTCTTCAGCTGTATGATTTTTAACCCATATTTGACCTTTATAAACTGCATTTGTAAATCTTTGGATTACTTCTTTATTATCCTTTATATAATCTTTAGGTGCAGAATAAGCAGTGTAAGGAATAAGTCCAGATTCTTCACCAATAGAAGCTACTACATAGCCCTTACCTTGCTTTTCTATTTCAGAAGCAGCAGGTTCAAATAATGCAACATAATCACCTTCACCACCGGCAAATGAACCTGATAAAACGTTGAATTGAACATCTGTACGGACATTTACTTCTCCACTTTTAGTATTTGTTCCTAAAGTTAGATTATTTTTCTTTAAAACATATTCTAACGTCATTTCAGGAACTCCACCTTTTCTACCGCCTAAAACTTCTTTACCTTTTAATTGGTCAAAAGAGAAATTATCGTTTTTCTCACGAGATACTAAAAAACTTCCGTCCTTTTGAGTCAATTGTGCAAAGTTTACTGCGTAGTTGTCATTGCCTTTATTATATACATAAATAGAAGCTTCAGGACCCATAAGACCTATGTCAACCTCTCCTGAAAGTAAGGCTGCCATAGTTTTATCAGCACCTTGTGTATTTATAAGATCTATTTCTATACCTTCCTCATCAAA
The DNA here is from genome assembly GCF_032465715.1 of Paraclostridium sp. MRS3W1. Classification (NCBI taxonomy): domain Bacteria; kingdom Bacillati; phylum Bacillota; class Clostridia; order Peptostreptococcales; family Peptostreptococcaceae; genus Paraclostridium; species Paraclostridium sp. MRS3W1. The sequence goes on from NZ_JAWDJM010000055.1 coordinate 22,135, forward strand.
GAATCCTTGAGTTATTGCTGCATACTGAGGGGCATAAAATATAGAATGAGTTACTTCTCCTACTGTTAACTTAGTCATATCTTTATCAGTAGCATCTGAAGAAGCACCTTTTGTACAACCAGTAACACCTAATGCAAGGCTTGTTGCCACTGCCAATAAAGTTGAGATTTTTTTGAACATAAATAACCCCCTTTAAAAAATTTATACCATTTATTTTATTAAAAATTTAGAATACATGTTACATATAGTTAATACTATATGGCATAAAATTATCTTTTGGATCTATAAATTTTTTCAGCTATATTTAAAACTTGATACATTACTAAAGCACATACTGCTAATACTATTACACCCATCATAACCAAATCTAATTTAAATACTTGACCTCCATAAACTATTAGATATCCAAGTCCATATCTAGAAACTAAGAACTCTCCAACTATAACTCCAACCCATGCCATACCTATATTTATCTTTGTTAAGTTAATTAAATTTCCTATATTTGAAGGAAAAATTAATTTAGTTAAAATTTGAAACTTAGTAGCTCCGAAACTTTTAAGCATTTTTATTTTTTCTTCATCTACTGATATAAAATAGTTATAGGCTGAAAGGATAGTAACAACTACAGAAATTGTAATAGCTATAACTATAATACCTTTCATACCAGCACCAGCCCAAACTATTAAAATAGGAGCAAGAGCAGTCTTAGGGAGTGCATTTAAAACTACCAAAAACGGGTCTAAAATTTTTGATAGACGTTCAGACCACCAAAGAAAAATAGCTATTAATATACCTAAAACTGTACCAATTACCAAACCTACAACTGTTTCATAACTAGATATTAAAACGTGTTTTAATAGTTCACCAGTTTGCAGATATTTAACAAATAAAACATATATATCGCTTGGTTTACTAAATAAAAATACGTCTATGATATTTAATCGAGCTAGTATTTCCCACAATGCTAGAAATCCGATTAGCAAAAGCCATTGAGAAAAAAATACTATTCTCTTTTCTTTTTTTATTGATTTTAAATACTCCATATGACCTGTGGAAAGATTATTTTGTTTCACTTGAATCGATCTCCTTCCATAAGATGTTAAAATAATCTTTAAAGTTTTCAGCACTACGTGATATAATAGGGGTTCTTTCTCCAGATATTTTCAAGTCTATAGTATAGATACTTTTAATCGTTGCAGGACGCTTTGAAAGGACTGCTATTTTATCTGACATGGATATAGCTTCAGATATATCATGGGTTACTAATATTGCGGATTTACCTTCATTTCTAATGATTTTGTAAACATCGTCACTAACCAATATTCTAGTTTGATAATCAAGGGCTGAAAATGGCTCGTCAAGCAAAAGAATATCAGGATTTACAGCAAGTGTACGAATTAAAGCAACTCTTTGTCTCATACCACCGGATAGTTCTTTTGGATACATATTTCTAAAGTCCCATAAACCATAGGTTTTTAACAATCTTTCAATTCTAGAAATAGCTTCAGGAGTTTTCTTTTTTTGAATTTCAAGGCCTATTAAAATATTATCCATTATAGTTCTCCACTCTAAAAGATGATCCTTTTGAAACATATAACCTATATTACCAGTTATATTAACTTTACCGGATGTTGGCTTTAGAAGTTCTGTTAAAATGTTTAAAATAGTAGATTTACCACTTCCAGAAGGGCCAAGTAGGGTTAGAATTTCTCCTTCATTTAAAGAAAAGTTAATGTCATTTAAAACTTGGATTTCACCATCTTTATTATAAAAGTTTTTGGTAAGGTTTTTTACATCCACTATTGATGTCATAAGATGTCACCTCCATAGATTTTGCTAGTATACTTTATAGTATTAAGAACAAATGAGTTTTGTACCATTTAAATAGATGTAACAAGATATATTTAAGATTAAATGCAACATATATGTAATAAAAATTTGAATATATTTGAATATTAATGAAATATTATAAAATTTATTATACAATTAGGATATTATAAAATTAAAATTTTATTGACTTATAGATATAGGAAGTTATGAAAAAATATAAAAAGTTTTGATTTATACACAAATGAAATAAATTAAGTTTATAGGGGGATTTTAAAAATGTTAAAAATTATTAATTTATCTACATATAGTTACGATATGGACAGGTATAATAACAATTGTGAGAATATAAATGAATTTTTAAAAAATCATAATATAGATGCAATAGAATTATTTGCACCATCAGGATATAGTGAAGAATTAATACCTGAAAATAGAATAAAAGGAATACATTTAAAACACTTCCCTATTTGGCTAGATTTTTGGAATGGAAATAAGAAAGGTATGTTAGAAGACTTTGATAGTGTAGAAGGGATAATAAACAATTATGGTGGAAGTGATAAAAAGGCAATAATAAATCAATATAAAGAAGAAATAAAATTAGCAGAAAGACTAAATGCCGAATATGTAGTCTTTCATGTATCTAATACAAAGCTAAAACATTGTTACAACTACAACTTTACATACACAGATAAAGATGTAATAGATGCATCTATTGAGTTAGTAAATGAAATATTTAAAGATTTAGATACAGGGGTAACAATACTTTTTGAAAACTTATGGTGGCCAGGGCTTAGAATGGTAGATAAAAAATTAGTAAAATATTTTATTGAAAGCATAGAATATGAAAATAAAGGATTTATGCTAGATACAGGCCATTTACTTAATACAAATTTAAACATAGATACAGAAGAAGAGGGAATCGATTATTTATTAGAGATTATAGATGAGTTAGGAGATTTAAAAAGTTACATAAAAGGAATTCATTTAAGTAAATCTATCTCTTCAAAATATGTTAAAAATCAAATTTCAAAATATGAAAATTTAGAAATTAATTATAGTGAAATGATTAAGGATATAATTTTTCATATATTAAAAATAGACGAGCATAAGCCATTTACAAATAAAAAAATAAAAAAACTAATAGATATAATAAATCCAAAATATTTAGTATATGAATTTATAACCACATCTTTGGATGAATTAAGTGATTTTATAAATATACAAGATAAAACTTTAGGATTATATTAAACTGTGATTATATGATAAAAAAATGGTTACGATAATTGAATTTATAACTTTGAAAAATAAATTGAAAATTCAGATATATTTAATGATAAGTTTATAAATGTACTAAACAAGTAGAGTTTCAAGATAAAACCATTGAAATAAGTCTTAAAAAATGGTATTCTATCAAAAGAAAATCTAAAAAGAATGTCGTTATTATATATAAAATCAATTTTAAAATTGGGATTTAATATATATATTTAAGAGCTTATTTACTTAAGCTCTTTTTAAATGATAAAGAGAGGTAATAAATATGATAAAAATTGACAACTTGTCCTACTCATTTCCAAACAAAGATCTATACAATAATATTTCATTTACATTAGAAGAAGGTCAACACTGTGCTTTCATAGGAGCTAGTGGGAGTGGAAAAAGTACACTTATAGATATAATTATGGATCCAGAAAGATATTTGTATGATGGAACATTAGAAATAGATCCAAACTTCAAAATTGGATATGTAAGTCAGTTCTTACAAGAAAATAAAAGCAAAGAAACTACAGTTTTTGAATATATAGCAGAAGAGTTTATAAAATTGCAAGAAAAAATTTCATCTATCTGTACTGAAATGGAAACATCTTCGGATATTGATATGCTTTTAGAAAAGTACCAAGAAGCTCTAGATGCATTTGATGCAATTGATGGAGATGATTATGAAAGTAATATTAATAGAAAACTAAATCTTGCAAATCTAGGCAATCATAAAGATAAAAAGTTATCTGAAATTAGTGGAGGAGAATTTAAACTTATCCAAATAATTAAGGAAATGCTTAATAATCCTGACCTGATGATTATGGATGAGCCAGATGTATTTTTAGACTTTGAGAATCTTAATTCTCTAAAGAATTTAATTAATTCTCACAAGAAAACAATACTAGTTATTACACATAATAGATATCTACTTAATCATTGTTTTAATAAAATTATACATCTTGAAAATGCACAACTTCAAGAATTTGATGGAAGATATATTGATTATAATTTCTCATTACTTCAAACTAAAATTGAATTACAAGAACTATCTATTGCTGATGATGAAGAAATTGAGAGAAATGAAGCTTTAATCCAAAAATTAAGAGAAAGAGCGACTTATAATGCTGAAGCTTCTAACGGAAGAGCTTTAAAAGCTAGAGTTAAAATACAAGAAAGATTAGAAGCTCGTAGAATTAAAGCACCGTTTGTAGATATTAAACAACCAAATATTAAATTAGACACTGATAACGAAATAGAAGAAACTATTGCTTTAAAAGTTAGTGATTATAGAATGGCTTTTGATAAAGTTCTTTTAGAAGATGTTAATTTTGAAATTAAATCTAATGATAAAGTAGCACTTGTTGGTACAAATGGGGTTGGTAAAACAACTATACTTAGGGAAATATTCAAAAATAATAATAAATCAATTGAAATAAATGATGATATTAAGATAGCTTATTTATCTCAGTCACAATCAGAAATTTTAGATGAGTCTAACACGATATTTAAAGAATTTTCTGAGCTAGGATTTGAAAATCGTAGAGATGTTAGAAGATATATTTCAAATTATGGTTTTGGGCAAGATGCTATTGAACAAAAAATAAAAGATTTATCTGGTGGAGAAAAAAATATTCTTCAATTAGCTAAGGTGTCATATATTAAGGCAAATATGCTACTTTTAGATGAACCAACAAGTCATCTAGATACTTATTCTCAAATAGCACTTGAAAAAGCTATAAAAGATTATAATGGTGCAATTTTAATGGTTTCTCATGATTACCAATTTATAAATAACTGCATGGACTATGTTTTAATGATTGAAGATAAGAAAATTAGAAAAGTTAGTATGAAAAAGTTTAGAAAAATGATTTATGCTAACCATTTTGATAGAGACTATTTAGAAATCGAAGAAAAGAAAAAATCAGTTGAAACAAAAATATCAAAGGCTTTAAGAGATATGGATTTTGAACTTGCGAAAGTTTTATGTCAAGATTTAGAAGAACTAATTAAATTGCTTTAAGAGGAAAATAAATAGGATTAGAGTAGGCCATATGTGCTTTAGAAACTCTAATCCTAATTTTTACGCCTAAGAATTTATGATTAACGAATATTTGTGGATAACGTATTAAGTATAGTTATATCAAAATCTGAGTAAAAGTAAAAAATTTACATAATATAAGGAGGTGGGGAGTATGTTTCATATAGAAATAGGAAATGTTGAAGGAAGAGGATATAAGGAGTTTATAGATTTGGTAGCAAGTTTATCTGATAAGTTTTTATTGGTTGAAAGAAATGATATGAGTTCAAGTGACAATCTAATAAATGTTCTAAAAAAATTAGAAAGTTCATTAATAGAGATGAAAGAACAATCGGAATGGCCAAGTGCTATGTTAACTGAGTCAACAGCTAAAGTTTATTATTATAAAATAGATAATAATTCTAAAAATGTATTAAAAGAAGAAGTTGATTCATTATTTTCTTGGGAGCAGCCTGAATTACCTGAAGATTTATGCTTTATAAATGGTGATGAAAGTTGGATAAGTACATCATCTCATGAAGGGTATTGTGATATAATCTCAGAAGATGAGGATATTATTGATTCTATCTTAAGAATAAAGGGAGTAGAAAAAAGATTTTGTTAAAAATTATTTTCAACTAGTATAAATTTAATCCCCCTATGTAAAAAAAGCAGACGTAGGGGGATTGATATTTATAAAGAAGTTTCTCTTAAAACTAAACCTTCATTTCTTTCAAGAAGATGCCTGATAGACCATTCATTTTGGAATAACAATACTGGATTTCTATTTTTATCTTCAACTAGTATTGTATCCATTGTCATCGAAAGCTTATCTGAATTGAAAGTCTCAGGTTCAATCCAACGTATATAACGGTAAGATAGTGTATTCATCATCATCTCAACACCATACTCTTGCTTTAGACGATATTCTAAAACTTCAAACTGTAAGACTCCAACAACTCCTACTATAAGTTCTTCCATACCAAAGTTAGGTTGTTTGAATACTTGTATAGCACCTTCTTCTGCTAATTGTGTAATACCTTTTACAAATTGCTTTCTCTTAAGAGCATTCTTTGTAGAAACTCTTGCAAAATGTTCAGGAGCAAATTGTGGTATACCAGTGTACTCAAGCTTTGATTGTTTTTCACTTAAAGTATCACCAATATTAAATATACCTGGGTCGTGTATACCTATAATATCTCCTGGATAAGCTGTATCTATTATAACACGGTCTTGTGCCACAAACTGTTGTGGTTGAGAAAGTTTTATCTTCTTATTTCTTTGAACATGATTTACTGACATGCCTTTTTCAAATTTACCAGAGCAAATTCTAAGGAATGCAATTCTATCTCTATGAGCTTTATCCATATTAGCTTGGATTTTAAATATAAATCCTGAGAAGTTATCAGAATTAGGGTCTATATCACCTAAGTTACTGCTACGAGGCATAGGTGGTGGTGTTATCTCTAAAAATGACTCTAAAAATGGTTCAACACCAAAGTTAGTAAGGGCACTTCCGAAGAATACAGGAGATAATTCACCATTTAATATTTTATCTAAATCAAAATTATCACCTGCTATATCTAAAAGTTCTATATCTTCTAGTAATTTTTCATGAAGAGCATCACCTAATAAAGTATTGAATTTTTCATCAGTTACCTCTCCAGTTATAGAATTAGCAATAGATTGTCCGTGGTTACCATCATCAAATAATTCTATTTGATTTTTATGACGGTTAAATACACCTCTAAATTCTTTACCAGAACCAATTGGCCAGTTTACTGGGCAAGAACGAATTCCTAATACATTTTCAATATCTTCAAGTAGTTCAAATGGGTCTTTTCCTTGACGGTCCATTTTATTTATGAATGTGAAAATTGGAATTCCTCTCATTTTACAAACGTGGAATAATTTCTTTGTTTGTTCCTCAACCCCTTTAGCAGAGTCAATAACCATTACTGCACAGTCTGCTGCCATAAGAGTTCTATAAGTATCCTCACTGAAATCTTGATGTCCTGGAGTATCAAGAATGTTTATACAAAAGTTGTTATATTCAAATTGAAGAACACTTGATGCAACAGATATACCTCTTTGTTTTTCAATTTCCATCCAGTCAGATACTGCATGTTTTTGAGATCTTCTTGATTTAACAGATCCTGCTTCACGAATTGCTCCACCATATAGTAGAAACTTTTCAGTTAATGTGGTTTTTCCTGCATCGGGATGGGAAATGATTGCGAAAGTTCTTCTTCTTTTAACTTCATCAATCAAGCTTAAATTTTGTTCTGTCATTTTTTATCATCCTTTATTTTAATTTTATGATTATCCAAATATAAAAAAACTATAACCCTATTGATATTATAATTTTATTGCAAAACTGTCAATATAGAAACGGACTAAATTATAGCAATAAGGAGATTTATTTAAGCTTTAAAATTAAATTAAAAGAATGATATTTTCTTTTGAATAAATAGAAAATATATTAAGTTGTAAGTGAATTTTTAGTATAATAGTACTTATTAATTATTTTAAAGAAAGAGGAAAAAGTAAATGAGATCTATAAATATACTAGAAGAAATTTCAGATGGAAAATTATATGATATTGAAGATATAGTAAAAGCAGATACATGTGGTTGTGATGGATGTAATGATTGTTGTCGTGATGTCGGAGAATTAGTAATTCTTACGCCTTTTGATGTATATGAAATGGTTACATATTTAGGAGTTGAATTTGATGAACTAGTAGTACAAAACATTGAATTACGTCAAAATAATAAAATTTTATTGCCATATTTAAAAATGAATGATGACAACAAAAACTGTAGCTTTTTAAATAAAGAAGGAAGATGCACTATTCACTCTAAACGCCCGAATATTTGTCGCTTATTTCCCCTTGGAAGAGTATATAAAGATGATGATTTTAAGTATTTCTTACAGATAGGAAACTGTCCAAAAGAAGATTTAAAGGATATAAAAGTAAGTCAATGGGTAGGAATTGATAATTACGACGAGAATAAGAAATTTATATTAGAGTGGTATAAGTTTATTAAAGCACTAACTTTCCGCTTAAAGTTTGTGAGAGATGAAAAAGAAATTGAGGAAATTAATAAAACCTTATTAGATAATTGCTATCGTGTTGAAATAGAAGAAGGTAAAGATTTTTATTCTACATTTATGAAAAATCTACCTGAGGTAAAAAATAAACTAGGAATTATTT
>NZ_JAWDJM010000056.1:0-347 GCF_032465715.1 Paraclostridium sp. MRS3W1
CTCTTTAGCGCCGATGGTACTTGGTGGGAAGCTGCCTGGGAGAGTAGGACATAGCTAGGTGATGTGCCGAAGTGGCGGAACTGGCAGACGCACAGGACTTAAAATCCTGCGGGACTTACCTCTCGTACCGGTTCGATTCCGGTCTTCGGCACCATTTAAAGTGGACCTTTAGCTCAGTTGGTTAGAGCGCCCGGCTCATAACCGGTAGGTCCGGGGTTCGAGTCCCTGAAGGTCCACCACTTTAAGAACTTTGAAAATTAAACAGTAGGTTAATTATATAAATTCTTTTTTTAAGAATTAAACACAAACAACCAAGCCAGATATTCAGATAATGATTAGCTGAGCGA
>NZ_JAWDJM010000057.1:0-1622 GCF_032465715.1 Paraclostridium sp. MRS3W1
GTATCTTATATTTATAAAATTAATTAATTATTTATAATAAGGAGAAAAAATGGAAAATAATAAAAAAAATATAGAAACAGGATGGAATTTAAATAATAGTTACATGAATTTACCAGACTTTTTTTATAGCAAAATAAATTTAAATCCAGTACCTTCACCTAGATTAGTTATTTTAAACGATTCTTTAGCTAAATTTTTAGGATTAAATATAGATAGCCTTAAAAGTAAGGATGGAATAGAATTACTTTCAGGAAATAAAAAGATAGACGAAGGTGCTTTTATAGCTCAAGCATATGCAGGACATCAATTTGGACATTTTACAATGCTAGGAGATGGGAGAGCATTGCTGATAGGAGAGCAAATAAATCCATCAGGAAATAGATTTGATATTCAGCTTAAAGGATCTGGTAAAACACCTTACTCTAGAGGAGGAGATGGGAGAGCTGTTCTTGGGCCGATGCTTCGTGAATATATAATAAGTGAAGCTATGTACGGTCTTGGAGTTCCAACAACTCGAAGTCTAGCAGTAATAAAAACTGGAGAATCTGTGATTCGTGAAAATATAAAAAAGGGAGCAATTTTAACACGTGTAGCTTCTAGTCATATTAGATTTGGAACATTTGAATATGCTCTAAATTATGGAGGTGTCAAGTCAGTTAAAGAGTTAGCTGATTATACAATTAATAGACATTACTCACATATAAAAGATGATGAAGATAAATACATTAACTTACTTAAAGAAGTGATAAATGCTCATGCTAAACTTATTGCTAAATGGCAAAGTATTGGATTTATCCACGGGGTTATGAATACTGATAATATGACTATAAGTGGAGAGAGTATTGACTATGGACCTTGTGCATTTATGGATAATTATAAGCCAGATACTGTTTTTAGCTCTATTGATAGATATGGAAGATATTCATATGAAAATCAACCGAATATGGCTGAATGGAATTTATGTAGATTTGCTGAAACTCTATTGCCATTAATAAGTGATGATAAAAATGAAGCTATAAAAATTGCGCAAGATGCTATTTCTGATTTCTCAGAAATTTATTATTTAAATTGGATTAAAAATATGAGATTTAAATTAGGATTATTCGATGAAGAATTACAAGATAAAGCATTGATAGAAGATTTACTTAGCATGATGGAAAAATATAGAGAAGATTTTACTAATACTTTTATAGCATTAACATTTAATAATATTAATAAAAAAGGAATGTTTGATAGTGAAGAATTTAAATCTTGGTACAGCTTATGGAACGAAAGATTAAAAAGACAAGAAAATTCTCAAGATGAAGTTTTTAAGTTAATGAAAAAATCAAATCCAGCAGTAATACCAAGAAATCATCGAGTAGAAGAAGCTTTAGAAGCTGCAGATAAAGGGGATTTTAATTTCTTTAAAAAGCTTATAACTGTACTTGAAAAACCATATGAACATTCTAAAGAACAAGAGGAATATGCAAAATTGCCTAAGCCTTCAAGTTGTGCTTATAGAACTTATTGTGGAACATAATAAATTATTAAAAACAAATAAAAACCATATTGATGAAAATAATCAATATGGTTTTTATTTGTTTTTATAATATAATAAGGATAACAATACTACGTAAAAG
>NZ_JAWDJM010000058.1:0-8740 GCF_032465715.1 Paraclostridium sp. MRS3W1
AGCGTACACAGTACGCTATTTTTATCTTTCTTTAAATATAACTTTATTAATTAAAATTATTAAAAACGGTATAATTATATATAACATAGTTGTTGCTGCTGAAACTACACCTGAATCATTTACTAAAAATGTTACTATAGCTCCTGCTCCAATTGACACTATAGCCTTTTTCCCATAACTTTCATTTTTCATCATTTCTTTAAACTCTTTTTTGTAAAAAATACTAGTTACTATTAAGCCTATAACACCTACGTATATTATATATACCCATGAACTATTTTGCATAAGTTGTATGTTCATAGAAATTTTTCTTCCAAATGTTTCTAAAATTGCAGTTGGTCCATTTACTAAAATTTGATTAATAAATAATGACAAATGAGATTCCGATCCACTTAACATATCTATAGCAGCAAATCCTAACACAACCAATCCAGCTCCAAATAAAATTAAAATAGCTTTCTTAAAATCTATTTTCACATTAAACACAAGCATTGTAAATAATATTAATGCTACACTTTCTGAAATAGCAGACCCAACATTTGCTCCCATTGTTGGAGATGCACTAATGAATAAAATTATTAGTGATAATATTGGAACAATTATTTTAGGTAGCTTCTTATTTATAATTAAAATGGACATTGCAGCTATTGAAGATCCTATGATTATACCTTGATATTCATTTCCTATTCCATAGTATCTAGCACCTACTATTGCATCATATGACATTATACTATTTTTCATTAAGTATGATCCTAATAGTGCATCTACTATTATAACGAAAATTGATAAAGTTGCATAAAACCCAATTTGCTTATTGTCTGATTTAAATATCAATCTGGAAATAAAGTATATAGCTAAAGTAAGTGCAAATATAGATAAGTAAATACCTATCTTAGTATTAAAATTAAACATAGGTGCTAATAAAAATGCCACTGGCATTATTAGTCCAAATTTGCTTAACTCTTTTAAAATATTAAATGCTTTCTTAATACTTTTACTATATTTATTTTCTAATTTCTTTCTAAATATTAGTAAAACTATACTTAATCCTAATACTATAGATGTAGAGTTTATAAAAAATTGAATTATACCACTTCTAACATCTGAAATATTCACAATTTTGCTATATTCTTTTTCAAGAAAGTTTATATTATCTTCATTTTTTATATTCTCTAGTTCTCTTCCTACCATATTGTTTGATGTTAACTTATAGTCTGCAAGTATTCCTGCACCTATGTCTACATTTCCAATTACACCATCTCTTCTAGTTGTTGCTGATGTTAACAGACCTTTTCCAGTTCCATCAAACTTTACAACAGGTGATAATCTTCTTTTATTTTTATAATCTATATCCTTAGGAAATGCACTCATTACATATACCGTGTCATTTTCATCTACAAGGCTAAATACTTCTTTTAAGTATTCATCTATGTTTTTATGAATTTTCTTTTCCATAGATTTATATGTATTTTCATTTAAATATGGTTTATATAAATCAAGTCTATACGTATCTCCTAATTCTACAAATACTATATCACTATTGTCATATTGATTTTTTGTTTCATTTTTTAGCTTATTGTAATCTGTACTTAACCCAAATGGCATGCTATCATCTTTTTTATTTATATTATCTACATTGCCACTATCTATTCTTCCATAGTTATCCATTGCCATTGCAGCAATATTTCTATTTAGTTCTTCTGGTTTTGTTCCTGTATCAGCATTTCCTAGTACTGATACACTCAAATCCTCGTTATTTAAGGTTTGACCCAATTCTCCCAATGTAGATCCATATTTTCCTTTATCTAAATTATCATTTATAGATAAATTAATGTCTGTATCGTTAACACCCTTTGGCTTTTTACCTGTAGCACTTTCATATGTAATTCTATTGTCTTTGTCTGCATCTTTAAAACCTCTAAAGTCTGTGCTATATGTATTTACTCTTCCCCCAGCTCCGATACTTGCATATGACCTATTATCCCCCGTACCTTGGTCACCTCTTACATTCATCAGTGCTATGTATCCTCGATTTTCTAATTGTTTTTTTAACGTCGGAATTTCTAGAAAATCTACAAAATTACTTCTATTCATATTTATAACAATAGTTTTATGATTGCTATTTGCAAATGCATTTATCGGTGTAATACAAATTAGCATTATAAGCACTAAAACTAAAGATGTTGCTTTTTTCTTCACTTCTCCACCTCCAAATTTATCTAAATTAATTATAAAATATATTTAAGTTTTACACTATAGTATTACCTTAAATAATAAAAAAATTCTGCATAAAATTCACTTTAAAATTACGATAGGGAGATATTTTCCTTGAAAATATCTCCCTATACCCTAATATCTATAAAACTCTCTTTGCTTTAACATATGTGTTTTGCCAATATGATGAATTTATATTAGTAGTTTTTACTACATCTCCTGGTTTAGGTGCATGTATCATTTGTCCATTTCCTATATATATACCTACGTGGTTAACTCCTCCACTACCATCAGTGCTTGAGAAAATTAAATCACCAGGTTGTAATTGAGATTGGCTTACAGTAGTTCCTACATTAGCTTGCTCTCTTGATGTTCTTGGCATTTTTATTCCATGTTGTCCATATACATAATATACTAATCCAGAACAGTCAAAGCTATTAGGTCCTTCAGCTCCCCATACATAAGGCTTTCCAAGTTGAGCTTTAGCTGTATTTATTATAGCTTGAGCATTATTAGTTTCAGATGATCCACCACCTGAACCTTCAGAACCACCTGAACTTTCTCCGCCTTTACTTATGTAATCACTGCTTCCCCATCCTACTTGTCCATTTGATAATTTTACTTTGTACCATCCATTTGAACTACTTAATATATCTACAGTATTTCCTTTGTATGCTTTTCCTACTATTGAGTTACTTGTAGATGGTCCACTTCTTATATTTAACGCACTTGCTGTTACTGTTCCTTTACCTGTTGATGGAGTCTCTGTTGATCCTCCTCCATTGTTAGATCCGTTATCTGAACCTCCAGATGTGCTTATATAATCTCCACTTGCCCATCCTACTTGTCCATTTGATAATTTTACTTTATACCATCCATTTGAACTACTTAATATATCTACAGTGTTTCCTTTATATGCTTTTCCTACTATTGAGTTACTTGTAGATGGTCCGCTTCTTATATTTAATGTACTTGCTGTTACTGTTCCTTTACCTGTTGATGGAGTCTCTGTTGATCCTCCTCCCCCTTGCCCAGATGTACTTATATAATCACTACTTGCCCATCCGATTTGTCCATTTTGAGTTTTTATTTTATGCCACCCATTTGAACTTTCTAATATAGTTACACTTTGACCTTTGTAAACCATAGTCACTTTACCATAGCTTGTAGATGGTCCACTTCTCACATTTAATGCATCCGCTGTTATTGTCCCTGTTTTTCCACTTGATGGAGTTTCTGAACTTGAATCTCCAGATACATTTATATATTTTCCGCTTCCCCAACCTGTTTTTCCATTTGAAAGCTTAACTTTGTACCATCCATTTGATGTTTCTAATATTTGTAATTTATCGCCTTTATAAGCATACCCCACTACTGAGTTACTTGTTGATGGCCCACTTCTTATATTTAATGCACTTGCTGTTACTGTTCCTGTTTTAGCATTAGCAAATACAGCAGTTCCTGATAGCACTATACCTAAAGATGTTACTGATATAGCTGTTGCAATTTTTCTATCAATCATACTTAATCTCCCTTCTTTTTATAAAACTAAACCAAAGCAAATTTTCTAAATTTGTATTTTTTTTGTAACCTTTTGATCATATTTTATGTCCAAAATTTTACTTCTATATATATATTATCGGTTCAATATGAATTTTCTGTGAAATTATATATATTTTTCTACATTTACTTTAAATTTCCTATTATATTTTATATTATAACTTATTTTATACATATTTTTAACATATATATTAAATTTTTATATAAAAAAATAACAAGATTAGATAAAAAATCCAATCTTGTTATTTTTTTATGCTTTAACTGCATCTATATTTTTTAATTCTTTAGGCATCACATTCCATATATAAACTGATAGTCCAAAATCTAACATGCTGTGAATTATAGTTCCTACCCCTACTAATAATAAAACAGATGTTAAAAAACCTTGTTCGTAATATCCTTGAGATAAGCTTGACCCAAAATAAAAAGGAATAACTACCAATACTTCACCTATTGCATGTAGAATACCCATAATCAATGAAAATCCCATTGACGACTTTATGCTAGATATAGCATTTTTATTTTTCTTTAAATAAATAGATCCAAAACTTACAAATACTAAATGGCTAAATGCTCTAGCTACTACAACTATCGGAAATCCTCCTAATAAAAATCCTATCGTTGTACCCAATGTAACAAATATTGCAGTGCTTGGTGAAATAAACATTGCTATAAATATAGCAACATGGCTAGCTAATGTAAATGATGCAGGTTCTAAAATTAGCTTAATTGGAGAAAACATAGGTATTATAATTCCTAAAGCACATAATAGAGCTGACATAACAACAGCTTTTGTATTGATTTTGCTATTCATAAAAAATCCCCCTATACATATGTAATTATAGGTGTCTTTACACCTGTCATTATAAGTGTATAGTCATATCATTTTTTTGTCAACTCTATAATAGATAATCTTTTTTCTTCAATGCTTTTATTACACTATCTAATACTTCCTCATTTTCACATTTTATAGTATGAAGATGAACTCCATCAGTTAGTTGTGATAATGGATTAGTTGTATCTTCACCTAATTTTTTCATAAATTCTCGTATATCTCGTCTAGACGATACGTGTAAATTTCCCGTTAACTGCCCATATACACTATGTTCAACTATAACATTTAAAACAGTTGCTCCTTCATCTACAATTATATTAAGTTCATCCTCGATAAATTCTTTAGAGTGTTTACATGCTATTGTCTTTATCAAACTACTTTCACATACTTCTTCATTTAGTATATATCCCTTAGGAGTTGATACAATATTTATACCTGTAGCTCTTATTAATGCAACATCAGAAACTATAAGTTGTCTACTGACATCTAAAGTTTTAGACAAATAAGAACCACTCACTGGTTTTGATGAACTTTTTAAAATTTCTATGATCTTTTCTCTTCTTTCATTGCCACTCATAATAAACTCTCCTTCTTTATATTCCTGTAATATATTATAACTTACTATATAAAATAAAAAATCCCTAATATTTATCATATAAGGGATTTTTTAATCATCAACTAATTTTTTAATTATATCATTTATATAACTTTTTTCTTTATCTATCATACAGCTTCTTATTAAAGGTTCTATATCTCTTTTTATTACTTGCCTATACCAACTGTCTACTATATATTCATCAATTTTACTAGATATCATAAAGTAACTTTGTCCTATCTTATAGTTTTTGCCTAAATCTTCATCTTCATCTATTATCTTATTCAATTTGCTCATATTACAGACTACTTTGTCTGCCATCTCTACCCCTAAGCATTCTCCAAGGTAATTTCTAAAGTCTATATTTTCAAAAACAGGTTCTATATCTATAAATCCAAATCTCCTTCTTAATGGGTAATCTATGTCTTTTAAATTTTTATCAGCAGTATTTAATGTTCCTATTATATAGACATTATCTGGAATATAAAAACTCTCATCGCTCTCGCTATAAATAAGTTTTATAGAGTTTTCCTTTCCTCTTTTGTTATTTTCAATTATAGAATTTATTTCTCCAAATACTTTATTAACATCAACTCGATTTATTTCATCTATTATAAAGTAATGCTTATGCTCCGGATAAGACTGAGCTTTTTTTATAAAATCATAAAATACCCCATTTTTTATATAGTCTTCTCCACTTTTTCCCTTTTTATATCCTCTTACAAATTCTTCATAGGTATAATTTTCATGAAACTGAACCATTTCTATATTTGAATTATCTCTGTTGCCTTGATGAAAATAGCAAATTCGCTTTGCTATAAATGTTTTTCCAACACCTGAAGGTCCTTGCAATATTATATTTTTTTTAAAATCTAAATTGAAAATTATATCATCTAAAACTTCTTCTTCCATAAAAACTTCCCTTAATAGTTCCGTTTTTGTATATCCAAAATTTCCTGCAAAATTGAATATTGCATCTACATATTTTTCTACTATTTTTTCTATTGCTGATTTAAACTTTAAAAATGCATGAAGATATAATTTTCTATACTCCATAAGTTCATTGAAATTGTCAACATCTATTTCAAATCCCATTCTAACCCAATCTTTATTTTGCTTTCTCTCACTTATACCAAGTTCATATCCTACTTTTCTTGATATAAATTCATTTTTTTCATAGTAAATATCTTTTAAAAATTGAGCACCTTCTGCATCTCTTGACTCTATGTATAATCCTAATTGTTCTTCTTTCCTAAAATATTTAAATACATAATATATGGGTTGCCCTAATATTTTACCACTAGAAAAGTAATCTCTTTGCTGGCTATAGCTTACATCTACATCTGCTTTATTTTCTATATCTATAGATAGTTTTGTTAAGAAATCTATAACTATATCTCTAGCCATCATAATCACTCCCCTTTACCATATATTATACCTTAGTAAAATATATGAGCTCTATTTGATTAATATGATTGTGATTTAATATTAATCATGGTAATTACATTTGTATTTCTTTTATATTATAATAATTGTAAATAAATTTTACTGTTGGAGGAATTATGCTTACAATTTTATTTCTTTGTCTTGGTGGTTTTTTAGCTGCTTTCGTTGATTCAATAGCAGGTGGTGGTGGGTTAATAAGTATGCCAATTTTATTAATGGCAGGTCTTCCCGCTCATTTAGCTCTTGGAACCAATAAGTTTGCAGGTGCTTTTGGTTGTTTTTCTAGTGCATACAAGTATTCAAAGTCAGGTAAAACTAATATCGAGTTATTAAAAAAATTAATTCCATTTACAATTTTAGGGTGTCTCCTAGGTGTTAAATGTGTTTTATCTATAAGTGAAAATATTTTAAATATTTTAGTTTTTCTTATGATACTAATGGTTGCAATATATACATATTTAAAGAAAGACTTAGGTAAAGAAGATAAATTCGAAAGCCTTAGTAAGGAAAATATAAAAAAAGGAATTATTATGGCTTTTGCTTTAGGTTTTTATGATGGATTTTTTGGACCTGGCACAGGTACATTTCTAACATTTGCATTTATAAAAATTTATGGTTTTGATTTTTTACATGCATCTGCAAATACTAAAATTTTAAATTTTACAAGTAATTTCACAGCACTTATATTATTTATGTTTAGTGGTCAAATACTTTACAAAGTAGCAATTTTTTATGCTTTTTCTATGATATTAGGTGGATATATAGGTGCTAAAGTAGCTATAAACAAAGGATCTCAACTAATAAAGCCAATTTTTTTATTTATGGCTGTAGGTGTCGCTATAAAGCTTCTTTACCAAGTTTTTTAATAAATAAAAGCTGTATAACCTTTAGGCTATACAGCTTTTATTTATTATTTTACTTCTATTATATAAACTTGAGTTTGTGGTGGTATACTCATAGTCATTACATTAGAATGAAAAGCTACTATTTTATCACCTATCTCCAAATCATCTATACTTATTTCATTATATTCACAATCAAGAATTAATGTTTGATCACTATAAATAAGCTTAGTGAAAGTATATATATCTTTTGGATTTGTAGCTATTGTTATAAACTTATATGGTTGGCCCTTAATATTACTTATATCAACTATATTTCCAAATTTATAATTTGCATACTTCATAAAAATTCCTCCTAAGAAAGGTTTCTCAATTTATTACCTTGTATATATTATGATTCATATTGAAAATATGTTAATATAGCATAAAAAAAATACAATGCAAATGCATTGTACTTTTTTTAATATGTTCCCTTTTTTTCTATCTTATCATATAATTTTTCATCTTTAGTTTTACTTGACCCTGAGTTTCTAGCCCCTATTTTTTTACCATCTACTATTCCAATTTCAGACCCATGTTCAAATAAAACTTTTCTTTTTTCTGCATTAGTTTTTGGTCTATCTTTATGTCTATTTTTATTATTTTTCATGATAAAATCCTCCTCGACGATAAGTGTATTTCATATTTAATTTAACCAAAAACTTAGTTCATATTCTGATTGTATGCAATTTCTTGACTTTCAATAATTTTTATCATGCTCATATTATTTTTTTCATCAACTTCAAATCCATACTTTCTATAAATTTTATTTAAAGATTCTTGTGTTATTATACTTTTAGAAGGTATTGCTACTCCCTCTATTCTCTTTATATAGTTAAACGTGTATTCTTCAAAATAATGATTATATAAGTCTAATTTTATATTTATTTTTTTTACTATATAATCTAGATTTTCTAATATTATCTTTCCATACCCATTATTTGGTTTTCCTGATGTAAATTCCTTTATATAAAGAATTCCACCATCTTCCAAGTTATAATAACTACAATCCATATATGTATCTTTAGCATCACCTATAAATACTCTTATATCTATAGGCATAAAAATTTCCATATCATTTTTACTTAATTTTATTGCCAAACAAACTATTCTATTTAATTTATCATTTTTAACTTCAAGTATTATATCTTCTTCTGTTTTTAAATATTTTTTTAATTTTTTAATAAGTTTTACATAATAATTATAGGT
>NZ_JAWDJM010000059.1:0-819 GCF_032465715.1 Paraclostridium sp. MRS3W1
ACTATTATTTTTACCTGGGGAAGAGACTGAAAACTAAAATATTAATAATAAAAAAGCCTGAAAATAGATTGGTATTTTCAGGCTTTTTTATGTTAGGTAAATTTTTATATTACAGATTAGATTTAAAATTTTCAAAACCTACCCGATCTATAAAATCTCTAAGTTTTTCTTTTGAATTAGCATTTGACTGATAATAGTTAATAACACTTTTAAAAAGTTTATATGTGCTTTTTTCATCTAAGTCAGATGCTAATACATATCCAGATTTAGGATTGGTTCCAGCACAACCTCCAACAGTTATAAACAGCTTACCATTTGAATCAGCTAAAATACCTATATCTTTAACATATGCACTTACACATGAGTTTTTACAGCTAGATATTGCTATTTTAGTTTTTGAAGGTAATTCTATACCGTAAAATTCATTTACTATTTTCATATAGATGCCTATTGTAGGGTATTTACACATTCTACAAAAATTAGAAGTACAAACTGTTATATTCGTTAGCAAGTTTTTGCCTTTAGGAACACAATCAAAATTTAAATCGTCTATAACTCTTTGTAAACTTATTTCCTCAATATTCATTATTGAAATTTTTTGGTTAGTTCCAATTTTAAGTACACCATTATGTTTTTGTGCAACCTCACCTATATGAATTATATTTTCAGGTGATATAAATGGAGTTTTAAAGTTTGGAGTTATAGTAAATCTATCTTTGGTGCTTAAAGTTTTTTGTTTTTTTATAAATTTCTCCATATGTAAAAATCCTTTAATTTGTTTTAATATTCTTTTATATACTTTATATAATACATTTATTT
>NZ_JAWDJM010000060.1:0-2682 GCF_032465715.1 Paraclostridium sp. MRS3W1
GCAGCATCTACATGTATTGGTACACTTATTTTTGCTGTTTTATTGTATTCTTCAATTAATGCATCTAATGCTTTTATATCATCAAATTTCCCTGTATATGTTATTCCAAGTAATGCTGCTATACCAATTGTATAGTCATCTACATAATCTAAAACTTTGTCCATATCTAAACTCATATGTTCTTCATCCATTGGTACAGTACGCATCTCTATATCCCAGTATACACAGAATTTTTCCCAACAAACTTGGTATCCTGAAGATACTACTAAGTTTGGTTTTTTCTTTGTTGTATCTATTCCTAATTTTTCTGCTCTGTTTCTCCATCTAAATTTCATAGCCATACCACCAAGCATACATGCTTCTGATGATCCTACTGTTGATGTTCCTATATAGCTTAACTCTTTTGGTGCATTCCATAAGTTTGCTATCATATCAACACATCTATTTTCCATTTCTGTTGTTTGTGGGTATTCAGATTTATCTATTGCATTTTTTTCTAATGTTTCTGCCATAAGTTGTGTTGCTTCATCTTCCATATATGTTTGACAGAATGTCGCTAAGTTAAGTCTTGCATTTCCTTCATTCATTAACTCATCTTTTATTAATCTATACGCTATGTTTGGAGCAATAGAATCTTTCCCTATCACGTCTTTTGGAATATTAGAGCCAGACTCTATTGTCCCAAACACTGGTGTACTATAATCATCTTCTTTTTTAAATAACATTTTGAAAAACCTCCCTGAATTACAATGCTTGTCTTTTTTATTAATTAATTTTATTTATATTATCTACTCTTCTTTGATGTAATTGAATAGATTACAAAAGGTATTAATACTGTTACTACAAAACTTACACTTAATATAGTTAAATATTCATGTATACTCTTACCAACTAACTGACTTGGTGGGAAAAATGATATAATCAATGCAAATATTGAAGTTAAGAAACCGCATGCGGCAACTATTAATTTAAATGTTTTTCCACCAGGAACTTGATAAGAACGTTTTAAATCGTCTCTTTTTAGTATTAATTTAAAGTACCCTATGAAGAATAGTAAATATCCAACTAAATATATAACTACTGTTAGTGATATAGCTGTAAGGAATGAAACATTGTCTCCTCCACCGCCAAGTGTAAGAACCGCTGCCCATATTGTAACTACTATTCCTTGTACGAAAACTAAGTTTACTGGAACATCATGTTTATTAGTTTTAGTTAATGATTTTGGTAAAATTCCTTTTTGAGCTGCTATGTACATACCTCTTGAAGGTCCTACAACCCATGCACTAACTTCACCCATTACACCTAATGCTAATAGTAATGCTATTAATTTTACAATCCATGTTCCATTTGGTATAAAATGTAGTATTAAAACTTTAAAAGTATCAACTACTCCTGAACTTAAATTTAAATCACCTTGTGGAATTACAGCTGCAACTGTTAATCCTCCAATTGTGTTAAGTACTATAGCTACTATAACTAATATAATCATAGCTAATGGATAATTGCGTTTTGAATTCTCTAATTCATTTACATGTGATGCTGATGCTTCAACACCCATATATGCTAGTATAAATGATACAAAAACAACTAATGTATTTACTTTTGAAAAGTCAGGAACAAAATATCTAGCTCCTATCTTTACATCAATTGGATTACCTTGTACTAAATAAGCTATAGATATTCCAAATAATATTATTGCTGGTATAGCTATTCCAAGTATAAATCCAGCTTTTGCTATTTTAGCAGTATTCTTTGTTCCACCTAATTGTGTTAATGTTAATCCCCAGAATATAACTAAAACTGCTATAAATTTTAAAACAGGAACATTGTTTAATGCATTCCAGTTGAATATATATGAAACACAACCTAATATAAAATAAATCATTGTTACAAATCCAACTGTTATTTGGAACCATTGGAAAAATATCGCTGCAAATCCGAATCTTTCTCCTAAAGTATTTCCAACCCAAGCAAATATTCCACCTTCTTGCCAGCCATCAACTGTGGCCATTTCTGCTGCACACAATGCTACAGGTAAAAACCATAATATTCCTCCAAGTAAAAGGAAAAATACTAAATTGAATCCTGATGTAGCAAATGTAGGATACTCATATACAGTCATAACCATTGATGCAGTCATTGCAAAGAATGCAAACAAAGTAAGTGAATTCCCTTTAGCTGCGTTTTCTTCTTTCATGTCAATCATCTCCTATTTTGTTTTAATTCTTCTCAATGTAAATTATCATAGGCCTAAAATAATTTTTTAATTGTATATTGTATATTTACCCCATTATAATCCTATTAAACTTTTTTTGCAAAAAAAGTTTCATTTTATTTTCATTTTGCAATTTAAGTTTCATAAACCTTCAATTTAACAAACAATAAAAAAAGTCTTAGTATTTTTTAAATAATACTAAGACTTTTTTCAATCTATACTATATTTTTTATATTAGTGAGTAAATCCGTAAACTTTATTTTCTGGTTCTTTACCATGAACTAATACATTTGCATCGTTTAAATCGTTTATTGCTGTTTTTAAATCTCTTATAAATAATTCAGCCATATCATGACTTAAGTCTGCTCTACATACTATACGTTGTATTATTGTTTTGTCTAAGTTGATTGGTAATGGATATGCTGGTATTTGCCATCCTTTCATTGCTAATCTATCTGCTAAAT
>NZ_JAWDJM010000061.1:0-7162 GCF_032465715.1 Paraclostridium sp. MRS3W1
ATTATAGATTGTCTAAAAAAAATTCTCTCATATGAGAGAATTTTTTTTGTCAATAATTAAAATAATTTTAAAATATATGTAATCTTAAGAAATTTTTTTGTTTATAAAAACTTAACAAAAACATAACAAATTAGCATATAATTATTTCAAAGGTTAAATTCTGAAAAATTTTAATATATAAAAGATTTTAACTTAATAAAGGGGGATTTTTATATGGAGTTTTTTAATCCAGTAGTAATTTCTATTGCTGTGATGATTGTACTTTGTTTGTTTAAGTTTAATGTTTTTTTATCAATTATTGTAGCAGCCATAGTTGCTGGGATTTTTTCTGGGATGTCTTTAAGTGACACTATGACTACTTTAGTAGGTGGAATGGGTGGAAATGCAGAAACTGCCTTAAGTTACATATTACTAGGAGCTTTGGCTGTAGCTGTAAGCAAAACAGGACTAGCATCAATTCTAGCAAAAAAAATATCTCAGGTAGTTAAGGACAAAAAAATTACACTAATCTTATTAATAGCATTCATATCATGTTTTTCTCAAAATCTTATTCCAGTTCATATAGCATTTATACCAATATTAATACCATCATTATTATCACTTATGAATAAATTAAAAATTGATAGAAGGGCAGTTGCATGTGCACTAACATTTGGTCTTAAAACACCGTACATTGCAATACCAGTTGGATTTGGATTGATTTTCCAAAACATTATAAGAGATCAAATGATAGCCAATGGAATAGATACAACTACTAATATGGTTACAGGCGTAATGTGGATACCTGCAATTGGTATGATTTTAGGTTTGCTAGTAGCTGTATTTATAACATATAGAAAACCTAGAGATTATAAAGATGTGAAAATAGAAGGGTTAGAAGAAAATCAAATTGACGAGAAAATGACAACTAAACACTGGTGTGCACTTTTAGGAGCTATAACTGCATTTGTAGTTCAAATTCTAACTGGATCACTACCACTTGGAGGGTTATGCGCTATAATAGTATTATTTGTTACTAAAGCTATTAAATTTAGTGAAATAGATGAGTTAGTTGATGGCGGAATAAAAATGATGGGACTTATAGCATTTATAATGCTTGTAGCAGCAGGGTATGCAAGTGTTCTTAGAGAAACAGGGCAAGTGGAGACGTTAGTAGCATCTGTGTCTGGAATAGTTGGAAATAGCAAGTTCATAGGAGCTTTAATTATGCTTTTAGTAGGACTATTAGTAACTATGGGAATAGGAAGTTCATTTGGAACTTTACCGATAATAGCAGCTATTTATTGTCCATTAGGTCTTAGTTTAGGATTTAGTATTCCAGCTATAATTTTATTAATAGGAGTTGCTGGAGCTTTGGGAGATGCAGGATCGCCAGCATCAGACAGTACACTAGGACCTACAGCAGGTCTTAATGTAGATAAACAGCATGATCACATTTGGGATACTTGTGTTCCTACATTTTTGCATTATAATATACCACTATTGATATTTGGATTAATAGGAGCAATGATATTATAATTTATAAAAACTAGTCATATGACTAGTTTTTTTTATGTAAATTTAAGAATTATACAAATAATGTATAAAATAGCAATTAAAGTGCAAATTATTATATAAATAATAATTTAAATTTAATAGTAAAAGATGATCATATTATAAAACAAAATTTCGTTTGATTTTATTGAAGTTTCGCAATTTAAAGATATGTTAAAAAAATTTAACAAAAAATACTATTAAAAATTTAAAAAATTGAGCGAATTTTGTAAAAATATGATATAATCGATTTAGTTAAAAAAAGGAAGGTGAAATAAATGAGCAAAAAACTGTCTAAAGAAGCATATGGCGGGATACATGGAAAAGACTATGTACCTTACATAACAGACAAATCAAAAACAGGTGCAAACGTTGCTGTATTAATTATAGGTATTCTTTTAGCAACTATATTCGCAGCATCTACAGCATATTCAGGTATGAAGGCAGGACTTACAGTTGCAGCTGGTATACCGGGGTCTATAATAGGATCAGCATTTATTGCAGCATTTGCTAGTGGAAAAGGTATTCTAGGAAAAAACATAGTACAAGGTATGGCAAGTGGTGGGGAATCAGTTGCTAGTGGTATGATTTTCGTTTTACCAGCTATATTACTAATAGGTAGCCAAGTTAGCTTCCTAGAAGGTTTAGCAGTGGGAGTAGGTGGAGTTCTATTTGGTATAGGAGTTTCATCACTTGTTTATAACTATTTAATAATAGAAGAACATGGAAAACTTATGTACCCAGAATCAATGGCTATATGCGAAACACTTGTAGCATCAGATGCAGGTGGAGATTCAATGAAGTACATGGGAATTGGATTTGGAATAAGTGGTATTATAACAGTATTAACAGGGTCATTCTTAAATGTAACAAATAATGTAATAAGCTTTATAGGAAACAAATTCTATAAATATAAGTTTGAAGTTGAAGTTAACCCATTACTTTTAGGTATAGGGTTTATAGTAGGACTTGAAGTATCTTTAACAATGTTTGCTGGTTCTATATTAGCAAACTTTGGTATAACACCATTAATATCTTACTTTACTGAAATGGCAGGAGAAGGGGCTAATGTTTGGAATAACTCTTCAATGGCTATAAGTCAAATGGGAGTAAATGATATAGGTGGTAACTATGTAAAATACATAGGAGCAGGTATGATGCTTTGTGGAGGTATAATAGGAGCAGTAAAACTTATACCAACTATAATAGCATCAGTTAAAGAAACTATGAAAGCTAAATCATCTAATGATGGAGAAGGAAGTTCAGCTCTTCAAACTATAATATTATTAGGTGGAATAGTAATAGCATTTGTAGCAGGATTCCTTATATCTGGAAGTATAACAATGGCAATAGTTGGAGCTATAGCATCAGTATTATTAGCTGGATTATTCGTTATAGTTGCAGGTCGTTTAACAGGAACAATAGGAACATCAAACTTACCAGTATCTGGTATGACAATAGCATCTTTAGTTATATTAACTTTAGTGTTTGTTATAATGGGATGGAAAGGCCAAGCAGATAATAAATCATTATTATTATTTGGTACATTTATAGTAGTTGCTATAGCTATAGCTGGTGGATATAACCAATCTCAAAAAGTTACTTACATCATAGGTGGAAGCAAGAGTGAAATGCAAAAATACTTTACAATAGCTGGTATAGTAGGTGTAATAGTTGTTGTTGGAACAATATTATTACTTTCAAACCAACTTACAATAACAGGAGATAATCCTCCATTTGCATTACCTCAAGCAAACTTAATGTCAACACTTACTTCAGGAATAATGTCAGGTCAATTACCTTGGGTTATGATAATAGTTGGAGTATTTATGGCAATAGTTTTATACTTCTTAGGATTACCAATAATGACAGTTGCAATAGGATTCTACTTACCAATAGCAACAACTTCTATAATATTAGTAGGAGCATTAATCCGTGTATTCGTTGAAAAAACTTCTAAATCTGAACAAGAAAAAGAAGGTAAAGTTTCAAATGGTATAAGTTTATCATCAGGACTTGTAGCAGGAGGATCTATAATAGGATTAATAGGTATAATATTACAAGTAACAGGTGTTATAAAGAGTGCAGGTCCAAGTGGATTTGCAGCTGGAAACATGATGGCAATAATATTACTAGTAGTATTAGTAGTATGTACTGCATTGCCGATTGTATCATCTAAGGTTAAGAATAATGAAAAATAATGAAGATGTTTTAAATTTAGTCTTTAAAAAAAATGAAAATATAGAGTACAAAGTAAATGATAGTGGCATAGTGATTATACAAGAAAAACAAGATCATAAGATTCAAAGAGTTTTTAGAAAATTAAGATTTAAAATTCCTATGTATAAAAATATAGAACTTGATGAATATGGTAGTTTTATATTCTTGCAAGTTGATGGAAATAAAAATGTTAAAGAATTAGGTGAGATTTTAGAGTCAAAATATGGAGAAGAATCACATCCTCTTTATGAACGACTACTTTTATTTCTAAATCACATTGAAGTAAATTGTCATTACATTGAAAAAGTACAATAAATAAGTAATAGAGTTAACTAAATAGTTAACTCTATTTTTTTGCAAAAAACAGAAAAATCTAAAAAAAATGTCGAATTTGAATAGTTTTAATAAAGTTAAAATTCTAAAAAAGTTAGATTTCAAAATATTGTGGTATAATGATTTTAATCAAACAAAAGGATGGTGAAATTTAATGAGTAAAAAATTACCTAAAGAGGCTTACGGGGGCGTATCAGGTAAAGATTATGTACCCTATGTAACAGACAAGTCTAAAACAGGTGCAAATATGGCAGTACTTATAATTGGTATTGTTTTAGCCGTAGTTTTTGCAGCGTCTACAGCATACTCAGGTATGAAAGCAGGACTTACAGTTGCAGCTGGTATACCTGGATCTATAATAGGGTCAGCATTTATAGCAGCTTTCGCTAAAGGAAAAGGTATTCTAGGAAAGAATATAGTACAAGGTATGGCAAGTGGTGGAGAATCAGTTGCTAGTGGTATGATATTTGTACTACCTGCTATTTTATTAATAGGTAGCCAAGTGACATTTTTAGAAGGATTTGTTGTAGGAGTAGGTGGAGTTCTATTTGGTATAGGAGTTTCATCACTTGTTTACAATTATTTAATAATTGAAGAACATGGAAAGCTTATGTATCCAGAATCAATGGCTATATGCGAGACACTTGTAGCATCAGATGCAGGTGGAGACTCAATGAAATACATGGGAATTGGATTTGGAATAAGTGGTATTATAACAGTATTAACAGGATCATTCTTAAATGTAGCTAACAATGTAATAAGTTTTATAGGTGATAAGTTTTATAAGTGTAAATTTGAAGTAGAGGTTAACCCACTACTTTTAGGTATAGGATTTATAGTAGGTCTTGAAGTTGCATTAACTATGTTTGCAGGATCTTTATTATCTCACTTTGGAATAATGCCTTTAATAGGATACTTCACTGATTTAGCAGGAGAAGGAGCTAAAGTATGGAACGATCCTTCAATGCCTATAAATCAAATGGGTGTAAATGATATAGCTGGTAACTATGTAAAATACATAGGAGCTGGTATGATGCTTTGCGGAGGTATAATAGGAGCAATAAAACTTATACCAACTATAATAGCATCTGTTAAAGAAACAATGAATGCTAAATCTTCATCAGCTGATGGAGAAGGAAGTACTACTCTTCAAACAATGATATTATTAGGTGGAATAGTAGTTGCAGTTATAGGGGCATTTTTAATTTCAGGAAGCGTAGTAATGGCAATTGTTGGAGCAATAGTTTCAATAGTTTTAGCTGCATTATTTGTTATAGTTGCAGGACGTTTAACAGGAACAATAGGAACATCAAACTTACCAGTATCTGGTATGACAATAGCATCTTTAGTTATAGCAACATTAGTATTCGTTATAATGGGATGGAGTGGACAAGCAGATAATAAATCATTATTATTATTTGGTACATTTATAGTTGTGTCTATATCAGTAGCTGGAGGATATAACCAATCTCAAAAAGTTACTTACATAATAGGTGGTAATAAAAGTGAAATGCAAAAATATTTTGCAATAGCAGGTATAGTAGGTGTAATAGTTGTTGTTGGTACAACAATATTACTTTCTAACCAACTTGTAGTTACAGGGGATAATCCTCCATTTGCATTACCTCAAGCAAACTTAATATCAACACTTACATCAGGAATAATGTCAGGGCAATTACCTTGGGTTATGATAATTGTTGGAGTGTTTATGGCAATAGTTTTATATTTCTTAGATTTACCAATAATGACAGTTGCAATAGGATTCTACTTACCAATAGCAACAACTTCTATAATATTAATAGGAGCTTTAATCCGTGTATTTGTTGAAAAAACTTCTAAATCTGAACAAGAAAAAGAAGGTAAAGTTTCAAATGGTATAAGTTTATCATCAGGACTTGTAGCAGGAGGATCTATAATAGGTCTAATAGGTATAATACTACAAGTATCAGGTGTTATAAAGAGTGCAGGACCAAGTGGATTTGCATCTGGAAATATGATGGCAATAATACTTTTAATAGTATTAGTAGGACTTACTGCATGGCCAATAATAACATCTAAGGTAAAAAATAATGAAAAATAATGAAGAAGTTTTAAATTTAGTTTTTAAAAAAAGTGAGAATATTGAATATGAAGTAAGTTCTGATGGTATAGTTACTATACTTGAAAAACAAGATCATAAGGTTCAAAACTTTTTTAGAAAGTTAAAATTTAAAATTCCTATGTATAAAAAGATGGAATTAGATGAATATGGCAGTTTTATATTTTTACAAATTGATGATGTAAAAAATGTAAAAGAATTAGGAATAAAATTAGAAGAAAAATATGGAGAAGAATCACACCCTCTATATGAAAGATTGCTTTTATTTTTAAATCACATTGATGTTAACTGTCATTACATTGAAAAAATTGATTAAAAAGAAGAGGATATCTTAATATTTACTATTAAGATATCCTCTTTTTATATTATGAATTGTAAAGATTTGAAACTTTTTTCCAATCTATTATATTCCATATGTTATTTACATAGTCAGCTCTAAGATTTTGATATTTTAGATAATAAGCATGCTCCCAAACATCAATTGTAAGTATAGGGACTAAACCATCTTGAAGGTTTGTGTCTTGGTTTGATGTAGATTTTATAAATAAATTTTTATTTCTATCCATAAGTAAAGACGCATAACCTGATCCAAATTGTGCTATAGCTTTTTTACTTAATTCATCCTTTAAATTGTCAACATTTCCAAAAGTTTGGTTTATTTTTTCTAGTAAGTTACCTTCTGGAACTAGAGAAGCTTTGGGAGATAGAATTGAAAAATATAAGTTGTGATTATAAACCCCACCACCTTGGTTTATAACTCCTTGTCTAATTTCTTCTGGTAAGTCAGACACATTTTTTAGCAATTCCTCTAAACTTTTTCCATCAAAAATATCTTCATAGCCTTTTAAAAGATTATTTAAATTATTTACATAAGTTTGTAGATGTTTACCATAGTGTATTTCTACAGTTTTAGCATCTATATATGGTTCTAATTCATTAAATTTATATCCTAACTCTATTTTATCATACATTTAAAAC
>NZ_JAWDJM010000062.1:0-25531 GCF_032465715.1 Paraclostridium sp. MRS3W1
AATAGATCGAGGACTTGACCAAGATTATTTAATCTTACAAATGTTATTCAGTTTTCAAAGCATTAAAACTTAGTTGCTAGTGTGGCTCAACGGTAGAGCAGCTGACTTGTAATCAGCAGGTTGTAGGTTCGATTCCTATCACTAGCTCCATAAAGATTATGTGGTTATTATAGCAAAGAGGATACACCTGTTCCCATTCCGAACACAGAAGTTAAGCTCTTTAGCGTCGATGGTACTTGGTGGGAAGCTGCCTGGGAGAGTAGGACGTAGCCACGTAATCTTTTTTTTATATTTAAAATTAAAAAATAAAGGATTTATGTACACTAATGTAGAATTAGTTGTATGTGGGGAGATTTTTTATACATAATATCAATAAAATAAAATTAAATAACTTAAATATATATAGGTTCTTACATTTAAGATTAATAGGGAAAGAGGTGTAATCCCTCTACAGTCCCCGCTACTGTGATGCAGACGAACTCTATTTACCACTGTTAAAATTACGGGAAGGTTAGAGCAAGGAAGAAGCTAAGTCAGGAGACCTGCCTAGTATATTATATAACTAGGTTCTCGGGGTGAAGAATTTAAATCTTAAAATATTTTTATGACATATTTAAAGACTTAACTCTTGAGTTAAGTCTTTTTTTATTGTAATTTAAGGAGGTAGTCATGAAAACTTTAGAACAGACGATAAACAACATAAAGCCATTAAGTGAATTACATATGAATGCAGCGAAAGATAGATTAGATAAATTAATAAAACCTGTGGGGAGCTTAGGAAAATTAGAAGATATATGTATACAAATAGCAGGAATAACTGAAAAAAAATATTTTGATACAGATAAAAAAATAGTTATTGCTTTTGCAGGAGATCATGGAGTATATGAAGAAGGTGTAGCACCAGACCCTCAGAAAATAACGAGACTCCAATTTCCAAACTTTACTAAAGGGGTATGTGGAGTAGGAGCTATATCTAAATTTGTAAATTCTGATGTTATTGCAATTGACTTAGGAATAAATACAGATGAAAAATTAGATGGAGTTATAGATTATAAGATTAGAAAAGGAACTTCTAATATGGCAAAAGGTCCGGCTATGACTAGGGAAGAAGCTATTAGATGTTTAGAAATAGGTATAAAAGTAACAAATGAGAGTATAGAAAAAGGATATAACCTCATAGGAATAGGAGAAATGGGAATTTGTAATACTACTCCAAGTAGCGCTATAGTTTCTGTTATAGCTGATTGTGATCCTATAGATGTTACGGGAATAGGAGCAGGACTTAAAAAAGATAGAGTAGCCCATAAAGCTAATACGATAAGAAAAGCAATTGAATTAAATAAGCCAGATAAATTAGATGGAGTTGATATATTATCTAAAGTTGGAGGTTTTGAAATAGGGGGAATGGCAGGCGTGATTTTAGCTTGTGCGGCTAATAGAACTCCAATAGTTATTGATGGTTTTATATCATATGCAGCAGCTTTAATAGCATACACTATAAATCCTATGGTTAAAGAGTATATGATAGCATCACATACATCAGCAGAAGCAGGAGCAGCTAAGGCTTTAGAAATATTAAAGTTAAATCCTATGCTTAATATGGATATGAGATTAGGCGAAGGAAGTGGTTCAGCATTAGCCTTCAATATTATAGAAGCTGCAAATTATGCATATAAAAATATGGCAACAACTGATGAAGTAGACATAGGAAAATAAGAAGGTGAAATTTATGAGCAAGTTAATTTTAGTTACTGGTGGATCTAGATCTGGAAAAAGTAGTTTTGCAGAAAGTTTATGTATAAGTAGAGAAAATTCAACAGCATATATAGCAACTTCTACTCCTTTTGATGAGGAGATGAAAGATAGAGTTAAAAAACATAAAGAGAGTAGACCGAGTAATTGGGAAACTTATGAAATTTTTAAAGATATATATTCGATAATAGATAGTTTAGGTAATAAACATCAAACTGTTATTTTGGATTGTGTAACACTATTAGTTAATAATTTAATATTTGACTATGGAATAGATTTTGATAAATGCACTCCAGAAGAAACTAATGAGATGGAAAAGTATATAAAACAGCAAATTGAAATGCTAATAAATGAAATTAAAAAGACAGATTTATACTTTGTAATAGTAACTAATGAGTTAGGTATGAGTTTAGTGCCTGATAATAAACTTTGTAGAGTATATTCTGATATAGTAGGTAGGATAAATCAGTATATAGCTAAATGTGCTGATGAAGTTTACTTTGTTGTAAGTGGTATACCTATGAAAATTAAGGAGTAGTAATATGAAAAGATTTATAGGAATATTACAGTTTTTAACTAGAATTCCAATTAGAGTCGATATAGGATTTGATGATAAATTTCATAAAACTATGTACTATTTTCCTTTAGTAGGATTTGTGCTTGGAATTTTATACTTTATAGTTGGACTAGTATCAAGTTTAGTATTTGATAGTTATATAACATCTGTAAATATATTAATAGCAACTGTTGTATTAACAGGAGGATTGCATTTAGATGGAGTAGGGGATACATTTGATGGTATATATAGCTACAGAGATAAAGAAAAAATATTAGAAATAATGAAAGATTCAAGATTGGGAACTAATGCAATGTTATCAGTATTGTTTTTGATTCTTATGAAACTTGGGTTGGTGTATTCTATTGTAGAATCAGGAAATTTATATAACTTAATATTTATGCCTGTATTTGCAAGAATGGCTATTGTAATAGCTTCTTATAAAAGTGTAACACCAAGAAAAAATGGTATGGGGAATGTTTTTATAGGAAAGCCAACTTTAAATATGATTTTAATTGGTATAGCATATACAGCAATATTAGTAGCATTTATAGGTTCAGTATTATTTAATTTAGATGCAATAAGTATAATAAAAGTAATATCATTTATACCAGTTATGATTATATTTACTAGATGTTTTGTTAAGTATATATATTCAAAAATAGATGGAATAACAGGAGATATACTTGGATGTACATCCGAACTTGTCGAGGTTGTATATTTAATATTTATATATTTGACATTTGGATTAAAATAAGAGGTGAGATTATGTCAAAGCTTATATTAGTAAGACATGCTACAACAAAGGATAATATAGATGGAAACTTATCTGGACATATAGATAGTGAATTAAGTAATTTAGGTAAACAACAAATACTTAAGCTAAATAAATTCTTAGAAAAAGAAAATATTGATTGTATATATACAACTACATCTACTAGAACTAAGAATACGATAAAGGATATAGCTAAATGTAAAAACTTAGACATTGTTGAGAGTGAGAATCTTAGAGAAATTAGTTTTGGAGACTTTGAAGGAATGAACTTTGAATATATAAAAAATAATTTCCGAGAAGAATTTGAAAAAATAATTAAAAATGGATTTGAATACAAATATCCAAATGGGGAAAGTTTAGTAGATTCTTATAACAGAGTTTGCAAAGAAATAAATTATATATTGGATTGTAATAAAGATAAAACCATTTTGATATGTGCTCATGCAGGAACAATAAGAAATATCATTTCTTATTTAATTGGAAATACACATGAGTATCACTGGAATTTTAAAATAGATAATGCATCAGTTAGTATTATAGACATAGTAGATGGATTTTCTGTAATTCATACACTAAATAATACTTTATATTTAACATAAATACATACACAAACATATATATAAAACATCATAAAAATAGACATAAATTAGGTTCTTCATTAAAGATTAATAGGGAAAAAGGTTAGAATCCTTTGCAGCCCCCGCTACTGTAATGCTGACGAAACTATTAGACACCACTGTGATTTTACGGGAAGGAATAGGACTAGGATGAAGCTGAGTCAGGAGACCTGCCTAGTTTATGGAAATAAAGTCTTCGGGGTGAAGGATTTTAAAATTGGTTAAGTATATACTTTTTTAAGATCTATCCATTCTGGATAGGTCTTTTTTGCAATTAAGGAAATTATAGGTTTTGCAAAACAATACAAATTGGAAAGGAAACTTTTATTATGAGTAAATCATTAATGTTTTTAGGAACAGCTTCTAATGTAGGTAAAAGTACTTTGGCCGCTGGGTTATGTAGAATACTAAAACAAGATGGATATAGTGTAGCACCTTTTAAATCTCAAAACATGGCATTAAATTCATACATAACAAAAGATGGATTAGAAATGGGGAGAGCACAAGTTACTCAAGCTGAGGCAGCTGGAATTGAACCTGATGTTAGAATGAATCCAATTTTATTAAAACCATCAGGTAAAAATAGATGCCAGGTAATAGTAAATGGAAAGGTTCTTGATAACGTAAGTTCTAGTATATATCACGACTATAAAGAAGATCTGGCCTTAATGCTAAAACAAACTTATAAAGACTTGAGCGATGAGTACGATGTAATTGTCCTAGAAGGAGCAGGAAGTTGTGCAGAAATCAATTTAAAAGATAGAGATATTGCTAATATGGGAATGGCCGAAATTGCAGATGCACCGGTAGTATTAGTTGCTGATATAGATAGAGGTGGAGTGTTTGCATCTATAGCTGGAACAATGATTTTACTAGAAGAAAAAGAACGAGAAAGAGTCAAAGGTGTTATTATTAATAAATTTAGAGGTACTGTAGAGCTTTTACAATCGGGAATCGATATGCTAGAAGATATTATAAAAGTTCCTGTCTTAGGAGTAGTTCCATATAGTGATTTAAACATAGAAGATGAAGACAGTGTAACAGATAGATTTAAAAAACAATTTAAAAAGAATGATGTGAATATAGAGATAATAAGAACACCGTACATGTCGAATTTTACAGATATGCATATGCTAGAGATACAAGAAGATGTAAGTATTAGATACATAGAAAAAGGGGAGTCTTTATCAGCCCCAGATATGGTGATAATACCGGGGAGTAAAAATACAATAGAAGATTTAATTTATATAAGAGAAAGTGGATTAGAGAAGCAAATAAAAGATTTACAAAAACAAGGTAAATTAATATTTGGAATTTGTGGAGGATATCAGCTTTTAGGTAATAAATTATATGACCCGGAAGGTATAGAGGGATCTATAAAAGAGATTGATGGAATGGGACTTTTAGATATAGAAACTAAATTTGAAAAAGAAAAAGTTACAACTCAAGTTGAAGCTATTATAAATAAAGATTTAAATGGATACTTAAATTCATTAAGTGATATTAGAGTAAAGGGATATGAAATACATATGGGTGAAACAGATATAAAAGGAAAATCACTACTGACAATAACTAAAAAGTTAGAAGATAATGTTTCATATCAAGAGGGATGTATAAATGAAGAAGGAAATGTAGTTGGAACGTACATTCACGGTATTTTTGATGATGCTAGTTTTACAAGAGAAATATTAAATTCAATAAGGAAGAGCAAAGGATTAGAAGAAAATCAAAGTTCTATAACTTCGTTTGAAGAATTTAAAAATAAAGAGTATGATAAGTTAGCAAAAATACTAAGAGAATGTTTAGATATGGAAAAAATATATGAGATTATAAATGGTTAGGTGATAATATGAAAAAAATATTGATAGCAGGAACAAATAGTGGAGTTGGAAAAACTACTATTTCACTGGGAATAATGCAAGCGCTAACTAAAAGAGGCTTAAAAGTTCAACCGTATAAAGTAGGACCAGATTATATAGATCCATCGTATCACACATTCATAACTGGGAGAGACTCAAGAAATTTAGATTCATATATGTTGGAAGATGAAAAAATTAAATATATAGTAAATAAAGCATCAGAGGAAGCTGATATATCGGTAATAGAAGGGGTTATGGGATTGTATGATGGATTTGGTATAGACTTAGATGCATGTACAAGTTCATATACTTCTAAATTATTAAAGGCTCCGGTTATATTAGTTATAAATGGAAAGGCTATGTCTTCCTCAGCAGCAGCTATGGTTCTTGGATATAAAGAATTAGATAAAAATGTAAATATAAAAGGTGTAGTAGTAAACAATGTAAAAACGAAAGGTCACTATGAACTTATAAAAGGAGCTATAGAGAAATATTGTAATACTGAAGTATTAGGTTATTTTCCATCTAATGAAAAATTTTCTTTAGAGTCTAGGCACTTAGGTTTAATTCCAAGTGTTGAAATGGAATCTTTAAAAGAAAAATTTAGTGATTTAGGAGATGAGATAGAAAAATACATAGATATAGATAGACTAATTGAAATTTCAGAAAGTGAATCAGTAAAAAGTAATTTTGATTTAAAAGACTTACCAAGGTTTGAAAACAAAAAAGTAGCTATAGCTTATGATAAAGCATTTAATTTTTACTATAAAGAAAATATAGAACTATTAGAACATATGGGGGTTGAAATTGTTAAATTTAGTCCTCTTAATGATAAGAAGGTTCCTGAAGCAGACTGTATATACATTGGAGGCGGATTTCCTGAAATATTTGCAAAAGAGTTGCATTTAAATGAAAGTATGAGATTATCTATAAAAAATGCACATGAAAAAAATATACCTATATATGCTGAATGTGGTGGTCTTATGTATTTAGGGGAAACGCTGAAAGATTCAGATGAAAATATTTATAATATGGTAGGAATATTTAAAGGAACTAGTGAAATGACAAGTTCACTTAAAAGATTCGGATACTGTGATGGGATAGCTAAGGAAGATACAATTCTTTCGAATAAAGGAGAAATTATAAAAGGTCATGAATTCCATCACTCAGAATTTAAAAGTGATGAAAACTGTGCTTATAAAATGATTAAAAAAAGAGGCAATAAAATTGTAGATGAATGGGATGGAGGATATTCAAAAGGGAATACATTAGCTACATATTTACATACTCATTTTTATAATAATTTAGATTCAATAATAAAATTTATAGGTGATAGAAATGAGTAAATTAATAATTTTAGTAATGGTTATAGCGTATTTACTGGATTTGGTTATAGGAGATCCATATTCTTTTCCACATCCGGTTAGATTTATTGGAAATCTTATAAGATTTACAGAAGGAAAAATAAGAATAATTTTCAAATCAAAAAAACAATTAAAAATAGGGGGCTTCCTACTTTGGACTATAACAGTAGGATTTACAGCATTAGTAACAAATTTAATTCTGAATTTACTTTGTATAAATAATATTTTTTATGTGATTATAGCATCGATAATATTATATACAACATTATCAACAAAATGTTTAGCTGATGAAGCAAAAAAAATATATGAAGTTTTAAAAACTGGAGATATTGAAAAATCTAGAAAACAACTATCGTATATAGTTGGCAGAGATACAACTAGTTTAAATGAAAATGAAATAATAAGAGCTACTGTAGAAACTGTAGCCGAAAACACAGTAGATGGAATAATTTCACCTATGATGTATGGATTTATCGGAGGACCTGTTCTTGCAATGGCTTATAAAGCTATAAATACATTAGATTCAATGGTGGGATATAAAAATGAAAAGTATGGAGACATAGGATTTGTATCTGCGAAGATTGATGATATAGCAAACTTTATACCTGCTAGGATAACACCATTTTTCATGATGATAGCAAGTTTTATATTAGGATTTAATTCTAAAAAAAGTATCAAAATAGCTATGAGAGACAGAAAAAACCACAAAAGTCCAAATTGCGCATATGCAGAAGGTGCAGTGGCAGGTGCTCTAGAAGTACAACTAGGAGGAACAAACATGTACTTTGGAGAAAAGGTTTATAAACCTACTATAGGGGATAAAGATAGAGAGTTAGAAGCTGAAGATATATTAAGAACAAATAAAATAATGTATTTAACGTCATTTATAGCTTTAGTTATATTTTCAATAATTACTTATATAGTACTTTAAGATAGAGGGTGGAAATCATGAAAGACCTTGGACATGGAGCAAACGTAGAAGATATGTGTAGAGCTTATAAAAAAAATCCAAAAGATATTATAGATTTTAGTTCTAATATAAATCCATATTTAATACCAAATTTAGATGAATATATATTAGAAGGGCTAAGAGTATGCAATAAATATCCTGATATAAGCTATAAAAGACTAAGAGAAAATATAGCTAGATATTTAAATGTAGGTAGCTGTAATATAATACCAGGAAATGGGGCTACTGAAATAATATATCTTTTAATGAAAAGTATAGGTAAAAGGATAGCTATTTTGAACCCAACTTTCTCAGAATATGAAAGAAGCGCAAATTTAAGTGGGCTAGAAGTTTTAAATTTATATCTAAATAAAGATAAAGATTTTGAACTTGATTTAAATTATATAAGGGAAAACATAGATAAATTTGATAGTTTATTTATATGTAATCCATCAAATCCTATTGGAAAAACATATGATTTAAGTTCACTAGTAGAACTTTTAAAAAAGCACAATAAATTGCTTATAGTAGATGAAACTTTTATGGAATTTGCAGAACATGAAGAAAATTATAGTCTCATAAAACATATTAAAGAAAATGAAAATATTTTTATAATAAAGGCTATAACTAAGTTTTTTGGAATTCCAGGGATAAGGCTAGGGTATGGAGTATGTAGTAATCAAAACATTTTAGATAAGATGTATGAAATTAAAGAACCATGGACCATAAACTCTTTTGCAGATATTATTTCAAATTATATATTTAAAGATGAAGAATATATCAAAAATAGCAAAGAATTTTTTATAAAAGAAAGAGCATATGTTTTAAAAGAATTACGAGATATAAAAGCAATTAAGGTTTATGATACAAATACAAATTTTATTTTAGTAAAATTGCTCAATACAACAGCAAGTAAATTAAAAGAAAAACTATTTTTAGAAGGAAACATACTTATTAGAGATGCATCTAATTTTAGAAATTTAGATGAAAGTTATATTAGGATAGCGATAAAAAGTCATTCAGAAAATAAAAAAATATTAAACCAATTAAATAAAATTCTAGGAGAATAGGATGAAATCATATGGAATATGCCCAGCATCTTGTGGAGAGTTTGTGCAAGGTATGATAAAAGAAAAAGAATACTTATCATCTTATGCAATTAATCGATTTTCTAAAGTAACATTAGAAGAAAAAATTAGTTATGTAAATAGAGGACCATTAAAAGCAAGAAAAGCTATGGAAGAGGTATTTAGATATTTTAATTTGCCTAAGAATGACTTAAAAAATATATCTATAGATATAAAAAGTGAGATACCTATAAGCAAAGGGATGGCAAGTTCTACTGCAGATATAGGAGCTACTATAAGAGCAACGCTAAACCTTATAGGAAGAGATTTAAGCGAGTATGATATATCAAAGCTTGCAACCAAAATTGAACCTACAGATTCTATATATCTAAAAGAAAACACTATATTTAATCCGTTAGATGCAAGTGTTGTAAAAAAATTAGGATGCTTTAATACTGGAAAAGTATTGATATTAGAGCCTAATGATAAATTAAGTACTAAGCATATAAGAAAAAAGGAAAATTACACAAAACTTAAAAGGCAAAATAAGTACATAATTGAATATGCATTTAAACTATTGGAACAAGGAATAAAGAATAATGATTTAAATTTAATAGGACAAGCGTGCAATATAAGTAGTGTTGCAAATGAAAATATTCATAAGAAAAAATACTTAAGTGAAATAATGGATATTTCAAAAGAGTATGGGGCTTGTGGCGTTAATATAGCTCACAGTGGAACAGTTATAGGTATATTGCTTGAATGTGATATGGATGAAAGTAAAATAGTAGAAAAAATAGTAGAAAAGAAAATAGATAAAAAATACAAAAAAATATACACAGCAGATATAATAGCTGGGGGACTTAGGAGTGAATAAATATGGAATACATTAAAAATCCTATGATGATAGAAACTAAGAGTTTTGAAATAATTCAAGGCATAATTGATGAAATAAGACCTGAATACAAATTCAAAAATGAGTTAGAAGAAAAAATAATAAAAAGAGCTATACATACAACTGCTGACTTTGAGTATTTAGATATATTAAAAATATCTGAAGGTGGAGTAGAAAATATTATAAGTGCTCTAAAGGAAAATGCAACTATATATACAGATACTAACATGGCTTTAAGCGGAATCAACAAAAGAAGATTAGATGCATTAGGTTGTAAGTACAAATGTTTTGTAAGTGATGAAAAAGTAGCAGATTTTGCAAAACAAAAAGGTATAACAAGATCTATGGCAGCAGTGGAAGTTGCAGCAAAAGAAGAAGGTAAGAAAATATTTGTACTTGGAAATGCACCAACTGCTTTATATAAAGTTATAGAAATGCATAATTCAAAAGAATTGAATGTTGAAGCTGTAGTGGGAGTACCTGTAGGGTTTGTAGGAGCAGCTGAATCTAAAGATGAATTAGAAAAAACAGATATTCCTTACATAATATCAAAAGGTAGAAAAGGTGGAAGCAACTTAGCAGCAGCAATAATAAATGCAATACTATACTCTATGTAAGGTGATATTATGGAAGAATATGTTTATATAGATGGCAAAAAATACAAACGAGGATATACTACTGGCTCATGTGCAACAGGTGCAGCTAAAGCGGCCACATATATGATTTTAACTAAGGAAACATTAGAAACTGTAAATATAGATACCCCCAAGGGAATTCCATTAAATTTAAAAGTAGAGAATGTAGATATAAACAATGCTTTTGCACAATGTTCGATTCAAAAAGATGGAGGCGACGATATAGATGCAACTCATAAAATGCATATATATGCTAAAGCTGAACTTATTGATTGTAATGAAATAATAATAGATGGTGGAATTGGGATTGGAAGAGTAACTAAAAAAGGCTTAGGAATAGAAATTGGAAAAGCTGCAATAAATAAAACGCCTATATCCATGATACAAAGTGAAGTTAGAAAAGTAATAGGAGATACAAAGGGAGTTAAAATAACTATATTTGCCCCAGAGGGAGAAACTATTGCGAAAAAAACTTTTAATCCAAGACTTGGAATTGTAGGAGGTATATCTATAATAGGAACAACGGGTATAGTTGAGCCAATGAGTGATGAAGGATGGAAGAAATCTTTATCAATAGAACTAGAGATGAAAAAAGCTCAGGGAATGGATAAAGTTATTTTGGTACCAGGTAACCATGGCGAAATGTTTATAAAAGAAAGCTTAGGTATTGATTCAAAGTATATAGTTAGGACCAGTAATTTTATTGGATATATGTTGAAAGAAGCTCAACGCATTGGATTTAAAAAAATTCTAATGGCTGGACATTTAGGCAAATATGTAAAGATAGCTGGCGGAATATTTAATACACATAGCAAAGTTGCAGATGCTAGAAATGAAATTTTAATAGCAAATTTAGCTTTAATGAATGCGCCTTTTGAATTGATAAATAAGATAAATGAATGTTTAACAACGGAAGAATTCATAGAGATATTAGAAGAGGATAAGTATAAAAAATATAAAGAAATTTATAACATACTTTCTGAAAAATGTAAAAAAAGAATTGATATATATATGAATGATGATGAAATAGATATTGAGGTAATGATTTTTTCTATGGAGAAAAAACTGTTAGGAGAGTCGAAAAAAGCTGGCGATTTAAAGGAGGTATTTTATGATTAATATTATAGGTCTAGGGCCTGGTAACATAGGATACTGCACTAAATTAGGAGAAAAGTTAATATATAACTCAGAGATATTGATAGGTGGAAAAAGAAATTTAGATAGTGTAAACGATTTTGAAGGAACTAAGATTGAACTAGGAAGCAACTTGAAAGAAATCGTAGACTATCTAAAAGCAAATAAGGATAAAAATATATCTATTATAGCATCAGGAGATCCATCTATATATGGTATAGGAAAGTACTTATCTAAAAATATAGATAATAAAAATTTAAATATTGTGTCGGGTATAAGTTCTATGCAATATATATTTTCAAGGATACATACTGATATGAATGATTTATATATAACTAGTAGTCATGGAAAAATTCCTAACTTTGACTATATATTACAACATGAAAAAGTATGTATGGTAACTGATAATAAAATAGGCCCAAATGAAATCGCTAAAGAAATACTACAAAGGAATTTAAAAAAAATTATGGTTGTAGGTGAAAATTTATCATATGAAAATGAAAGAATTACTACAGCACCTCCAGAGGAAATTTTAAAGATAGAAAAATTTGATATGAATGTAGTGGTGATACTCGATGAAAAATAGTGAATTTATAACAGGAAATGTCCCAATAACAAAGGAAGAAGTAAGAGCAATTTCTATAAACAAGCTTGATTTAAAAAATAAGCATACATTTTTAGATATTGGGGCAGGAACAGGGAGTGTAAGTGTAGAGGTAGCTTATAACTACCCAAATATTGATGTAATATCCATAGAATGCAAAGATAAAGCTATTGAATTAATAAATCAAAATATAGAGAAATTTAATTTAACTAATGTAGAAGTTATAAAAGGATATGCACCTATAGATATAGGTAAAAAAGTAGATTCAATATTTATTGGAGGCAGCGGACCTAACTTAAATGAAATTTTAAACTGGGCTAAAGAAAATCTAAATGAAAAAGGAACTTTAGTAGCTAACTTCATAATAATTGATACTTTTTATAAAACTTTAAATATGTTAAAAGAATTAGGTTTTGAAGATATAGAAGCTACTATGCTAAATGTAGCAAAATTAGAACCGTTAGGAAAAGGTGAGTATTTCAAACCTTTAAATCCAATATATATAATATCTTGTAAAAAGGGAGAGTAAGATTATGAATAAAGTACATTTTGTAGGAGCAGGACCAGGAGATAAAGATTTAATAACATTAAAAGGATACAAGTTATTAAGTGAAGCTGATGTAGTTATATATGCAGGATCATTAGTAAATCCAGCTTTACTAGAATATTGTAAAGAAGGTTGTGAAATTCATAATAGTGCATCAATGGATTTAAATCAAATAATAAATGTTATGAAAGATGGAATACAAAGTAACAAAAAGGTAGTAAGACTTCAAACTGGAGATTTTTCAATATATGGTTCTATAAGAGAGCAAGTTGAAGAATTAGCAGACTTAGAAATAGAGTATGATTGTACACCTGGAGTTAGTTCTTTCTTAGGAGCGGCATCTGCACTAGGAGTAGAGTATACTGTTCCAGAAATATCTCAAAGTGTAGTTATTACAAGAATGGAAGGAAGAACTCCGGTTCCAGAAAAAGAGAGTATAGAATCTTTTGCTAAGCACCAAACATCGATGGCTATATTTTTATCAGTTCATGATATAGAAAAAGTAGTAGAGAGATTACACGAAGGAGGGTATCCAATGGATACACCTATAGCTGTTGTTTATAAAGCTACTTGGCCAGAAGAAAAAATTGTAAAAGGGACTTTAGAAACTATAGCACAAAAAGTTAAAGAAAATGAAATAAGTAAAACAGCATTAATATTAGTAGGTAAATTCTTGGGTGAAGAATACAAAAACTCTAAGTTATATGACAAGGATTTTAAACATGAATATAGAAAGTAAAATTGCTTTTATATGTG
Organism: Paraclostridium sp. MRS3W1; assembly: GCF_032465715.1. Classification (NCBI taxonomy): domain Bacteria; kingdom Bacillati; phylum Bacillota; class Clostridia; order Peptostreptococcales; family Peptostreptococcaceae; genus Paraclostridium; species Paraclostridium sp. MRS3W1. The sequence goes on from NZ_JAWDJM010000062.1 coordinate 13,511, forward strand.
TTACAAAAAATGCTATGAATTTAGCTGTTAATATAAGAAATATTATGGAAGATGGAGATGTGTATATAACAGAAAAGCTTTTATATAATTTAGATAAAAATACACAATCATTAAATGCTATAGAAGGTAAGCTATCCGATTTTATGCCAAAACTTTTTAGAAATTATGAAGTTTTAATATTTATAATGGCTACAGGTATAGTAGTAAGGTCTATAGCAAATGAAATAAAAAGTAAATTTGATGACCCAGCGATACTAGTAATAGATGAGAAAGGTAAAAATGTAATAAGTTTACTTAGTGGTCATATGGGTGGAGCAAATGAAATGACAAATTATATAAGTAGCCTTATAGGAGCAAATCCAGTTATAACTACAGCAACCGATATAAATGGAAAAACTTCATTAGATATGATAGCTAAAAAATTAAATGCACATATAGATAATTTTAGAGAAAATGTAAAAGAAGTTAATTCATTATTAGTCAATGATGGAAGTGTTGGAGTGTTTATAGATGGAGATTATAACGTTGATACTAGAGGATTAATAACCATTAAAAATATTAATGGATTCCATAGGCATGATAAATTAGATAAAATTATTTATATAACTAATAAAAGTGCAACGGAAATTGAAGATGAACGAATTATAAAAGTTGTTCCTAGAGATATTGTAATAGGAATGGGATGTAGAAGAGATACATCTTATGATGATATAAATACTGCATTAGAAGATTTATTAAATAAATTTAATTTAGATAAAAAATCTTTAGCGAAAATTGGAAGTGTAGAAGTTAAGAAAGATGAAAAAGGAATTATTGAATTAGCTAAACAATTAAATATACCTTTTGAAATTATTACTCTAGAAGAAATTAAAGAGATTGAACATAAATTTCAAAAATCAGATTTTGTAAAAAAGAGCATAGGTGTTTACTGTGTAGCGGAACCAGTAGCCTATATATTAAGCAATAAAAACCTTATAGTTGAAAAACATAAATATAAGGGAATAACTTTTTCGATAGGGAGATTGAGCGTATGATTTATGTAATAGGTATAGGACCTGGAAGTAAAGATATGATGACTGTTGAAGCTATAGAAGCTATGAAAAACAGTGATGTTGTAGTTGGATACAAGACGTATATAAATTTAGTTACTGAATTTATTAAAGATAAAGAAGTAGTACAAAATGGAATGAGACAGGAAATAGATAGATGTAAACAAGCAGTAGAAATTGCGAAACAAGGAAAAAATGTTGCTGTGATAAGTAGTGGAGATGCAGGAATATATGGTATGGCAGGGTTAATATTAGAATTAACAACACAAGAAGAGGATATAAAAGTAAAGGTTGTTCCAGGAGTGACTGCTAGTATAGGTGCAGCAGCAATATTAGGAGCCCCGATAATGCATGATTTTTGCCATATAAGTTTAAGTGACTTATTAACTCCTTGGGAAGTTATAGAAAAAAGGTTAAGATTAGCTGCAGAAGCTGATTTTGTAATTTGTTTATATAATCCAAGAAGTAAAGGAAGAAGTGAACATTTAAATAAAGCATTTAAAATAATGAGTGAATTTAAAGATGGAAAAACTCCAGTTGGAATTGTAAAAGATGTAGGAAGAGAAAAAGAAGAAAAATTTGTATGTACATTTGAAACTATGGACTTTGAAAGAGTTGATATGACTACTATGGTTATTATAGGAAACAAATCTACGTTTATACATGGAGACTTAATGATAACACCTAGAGGTTACAATATATGATTTTAGTTTTAGGAGGAACATCTGACAGCATAAAAGTTTGTAATCTACTAAATAGTCTAAAAAAAGATTATATAGTTTCTGTAACTACTAATTATGGAGCTGACTTAGCTAGTAAATGTACTGAAAATATAGTAATTAAAAGAATGGATAGAGACTATATGACTAAGTTTATGAAAGATAACAATATAAGTTTAGTAATAGATTCAACGCATCCATATGCAATAGAAGTATCAAAAAATGCTATAGAAGTTTCGGATTTCTTAGGAATAAAATATTTAAGATATGAAAGAAAGTCTCTTCTAGATGAGTTTGATTATGAAAAAGTTATAAAAGTAAAAAATGTTGAAGAGGCTTATCAAAAAGCAAATGAATTAGGCAGAAATATATTTTTAGGAACGGGAAGTAAGACTATAGGTGAATTCACAAAAAACCTTAAAGATAAAAACATAATAGCAAGAGTTTTACCAACAAGTGATGTTATTAAGATGTGTGAAGAGGTAGGGCTAAATGCGGACAACATAATAGCTATGAAGGGACCTTTTAGTGAAGCTATAAACGAACAAATGTATAAACATTACGACGTAGACCTAGTTATAACGAAGGAAAGTGGTATAGAAGGTGGATTTCTAGAAAAAGTAAATGCTGCTAAGAATTTAAATATACCAGTAGTAGTTATAGTTAGAGAGAAGATAGATTATAAGACAGTAGTAAATGAAATAGAAAATATAACAAATTTCATAGTGGAGGATTAAAAGTGAAAAAAGCAATTTTAGTTGTTAGTTTTGGGACAAGTTACAAAGAGACAAGAGAAAAAACTATAGAGGCATGCGAAAGTAAAATTAAGGAAGCTTTTAAAGGATATGACTTTTTTAGAGCGTTCACATCAAATATGATAATAAGAAAATTAAAAAATAGAGATAACATACATATAGAAAATCCAATAGAAGCATTGGATAGATTATATGATGAGGGATATGAAGAAGTAATAGTTCAAACTTTACACATAATTTGTGGAGAGGAATATACAAAGTTAAAAAATCAAATAAGTGAGTACGATGACAAATTTGAAAAAATAACACTAGGAAGACCTCTTTTAAGTCAAATTGATGACTATAAAGAAACAGTAGAAGCTTTAAAGCTACAAATACCAGAATTAGAAGAAGATGAAGCTATTGTTCTTATGGGACATGGAACTGAACACGAAGCTCATAGTGCTTATCCAGCATTAGATTATATGTTAAAACAAGAAAATATTAAAGCATATGTTGGAACTGTTGAAGGTTATCCTGAAATAGATGAAGTTATAGTTAATCTTAAAAAAGATAAAGTTTCAAAAGTAAGATTAATGCCTTTTATGTTGGTTGCAGGAGATCATGCAATAAATGATATGGCTGGAGATGAAGATGACTCTTGGAATTCAATATTAATAAAAAATGGATTTAAAACAGAAGTACATTTAAAGGGCTTAGGAGAAAATGAAGCAATTCAAAATAAATTCGTAAAACATGCACTAGATTGTGCTGAGGTTTTAAATGGGGGAGGAAATTAATTATGGCTAAGTTTTATGGAATCGGAACAGGACCTGGAGATAGTGAGTTAGTTACAGTAAAAGCAGTAAATACAATGAAAAAACTGGATATATTATACACACCAGAGTCAAAGAGAGAAGGAAATAGTTTAGCATTAAGCATAGTAGAACAATATTTGCCAAAGCAGCTTAAAATCAAGCAAAGGCACTTCCCTATGAACTTTAATGATGGTGAAAAAATAATGGCTTGGAATAGGGTAGCGGATGAAATTGTAGAAGATGTTAAAAATGGAAAAAATGTTGGATTTGTAACTTTAGGTGACCCTATGATATACAGTACATATGTATACATTATGGAAAGACTTATAGACAAAATTGATGTTGAAACTATACCTGGTATTTCATCATTTTCAAACATTGCATCAAATCAAAATTTCCCGTTAGTAATGGATAAAGAGCCATTAATAATAGTGCCATGCACTATAGATGAAGAAAAGATAGATTACGCTTTAGAAAACTACAGTTCAATAGTTTTAATGAAAGTGTATAAAAACTTTAAGCATATAGTTGATAAATTAGAAAAAAACAATTTATTAGAATATTCTATATTAGTTAGTAATTCATCTCAAGAAAATGAAGTGGTGTATAATGATTTAAAAGAAATTGATTTAGAAAATAAAATATCTTATTTTTCCACGATTTTAGTAAACAAGGAGAATACTAAGGTAGGATAAATCTGGAGGATTTTATGGATTTTGCAGTAGTGGGAGTTAATCACAATAACACTCCTATAAACATAAGAGAAACTGTATCTTTTACAGATACACAAAAAATTGAAGGTATAAATTTTTTACTAGACAATGGAATAGAAGAAGTTATTATATTATCTACATGCAATAGAAGTGAAGTATATATATACTCAAAAAATATTTCAGATAAGGTAGAAGTTGTAAAAAACTTCTACCAAGACTATTTTGATGTAGAAAATATAGAAGAATTCTTATTTAATAAAACTGGAGAAGAAGCAATTAAACATGTATTTAATGTTTCAGCAGGGCTAGATTCATTAGTTTTAGGTGAAGATCAAATTTTAGGACAAGTTAAAGATGCACATGATTTTGCAAGACAATTAGGTTCAAGTAAGAAAGTATTTAATAAATTATTTAGAGAAGCTATAACAGTTTCAAAAGATATAAAAACTACAACAAAGATTTCTCATCAACCATTATCTATAAGTTACATTGGAATTAAATGTTTGAAAGAAAAGATGGGATCTTTAGAAAATAAAAATGCTTTAGTAATTGGACTTGGCAAAATGAGTAAGTTAGCGATGAAACACTTAGAAGAAGAGCAATTAAACAATATATACGTGACTAATAGAAGTTATGAAAAATTAAAAAGCATACAAGAGGAATATAAGAATTTAATTCCTATTAAGTATGAGGATAGATATGAAGTTATGGATAAGGTAGATATAGTTATCAGTGCTACGGCATCTCCTCATACAGTATTAAAGAAGGCTGAGATGCCAAAAACTTCAAACAAGCTAATAATGATGGATATTGCATTACCAAGAGATATAGATAAAAACTTAAATGAATTTGAGAATATTGAAGTTTATGATATTGACGATTTAAAAAAAATAAGTGAAGCAAATGACAAAAAAAGAAGAGAATTAGCATCTATTGGAGAATTAATTATTGATGAAAAGATAGAAGAATTTAATGAATGGTTAGATACTATAAAAATAGATCCAACAATACAATCTTTAAATGATAAATGTTCAGATATTAGAGAGGATACATTAGATTATATCTATAGAAAACTTGATTTAAATTGCAGAGAGAAAAAAATAATAGATAAGATGCTAACTTCTGCACTTAAAAGACTTGTAAGGGAACCAATAATAAATTTAAAACAAATTAAAGATAGTGGAAAGCAAGATGAATATATAAAAATAGTAGAAGAGCTGTTTGACTTATAATAAATATGGGCAAAAGGAGATTAGGTATGAAAGTTATAGTAGGAAGCAGAGGTAGCAACTTAGCTCTTACTCAAACTAATTGGGTTATAAATGAACTGAAAAAAATTCATCCGAATATAGAGTTTGAAGTTAAGATAATAAAAACTAAGGGAGACTTAATTCAAAATGTATCTCTAGATAAAATAGGCGATAAGGGCTTATTTGTTAAAGAAATAGAACAACAGTTATTAGATAAGTCAATTGATATAGCTGTGCACAGTATGAAAGATATGCCTTCAAGCTTACCAGAAGGATTAAAATTTGCAGGAGTACCTAAGAGAGAAGATATAAGGGATGCCCTAATTTTAAAAGAAGGATACAAATCTTTAGATGATTTGCCTAAAGGAGCTAAAATAGGTAGCGGAAGCAAGAGAAGGAAATATCAGCTTTTAAATCATAGACCAGACTTAGAAATAGTTCCTATAAGAGGAAATATAGAGACAAGAATGAGAAAGATTCAAGATGAAAATCTTTGTGGTGTAATACTTGCGGCAGCAGGACTTATAAGAGCAGGACTAGAAGAAAAAATTACTTGTTACTTAGATGAAGACATAGTTATACCAGCTCCAGCTCAAGGAGCATTAGGAATAGAAATAAGAAAAGGAGACTCAAGCATAGAAGATATATTAAGTTGTATAGCAGACAAGACTTCTGAGATACAAGTTGAAGCAGAAAGAGGATTCTTAGATGGAATAAATGGAAGTTGTCATATTCCAGTGGGAGCGTACTGTAAAGTAGATGGTGATGATATAGTATTAACTGGATTATATGGAGATGAAGAAGGTAATAAAATTATAACGAAAACTATAAATGGTAAAGTTTCTCAAGCTAGAGAAGTAGGAATTGAGCTAGCCAAATTAATTTCGAAGGAGTTTAAGTCTTATGAAAGGTAAAGTATACTTAGTTGGAGCAGGCCCTGGAGATTATAAACTTATGACATTAAAAGGAATGGAATGTATAAAAAAAGCTGATGTAATAGTTTATGATAGGTTGGCAAATGAAAAATATTTAAAAGAAGCAAATGAAAATTGCGAATTTATATATGTAGGAAAAGCATCTAGCAATCATGCTTTACCGCAAGATAAAATTAATGAAGTTATAACAAATAAAGCTAAAGAAGGTAAAACTGTAACTAGACTAAAAGGTGGAGATCCATATGTATTTGGTAGAGGTGGAGAAGAAGCTGAATTCCTTTTAGATAATGGAATTGAATTTGAAGTAGTTCCAGGGATAACATCTGCAATAGGAGGTCTTTGTTACGCAGGTATACCTATAACTCACAGAGACTATGCATCTTCTTTTCATGTTATAACAGGACATTTAAAAGATGATGAAAATGATGAACTTAATTGGAATGCATTAGCTAACAATGAAGGAACATTAGTATTTTTAATGGGAATTTCCAATTTAAAAAAGATAAGCAACAAATTAATTAAAGAAGGGAAGTCAAAAGATACTCCTGTAGCGCTTATAAGTTGGGCTACTAGATATAATCAAAGAGTAGTTACTGGAAGCCTAGAAAATATATATGATGTAGCTATGAAAGAAGGAGTTAAACCTCCAACTCTTATTGTTGTAGGTGATGTTGTAAGTTTAAGAGAAAAACTAAACTTCTTTGAGAAAAAACCTCTATTTGGAAAAAATATTTTAGTAACGAGAGCTAAAACTCAAAGTAGTAGTTTAGTTGCTAAGATAATGGATTTAGGAGGTAATCCAATTGAAATACCGACAATAAGAATAGAAAAAGTAGATGACAACAAAGAATTAGAAAATGAAATAAACAATATTTCTAATTATAATTACTTAATTTTAACAAGTCAAAATGGAGTTAATATATTCTTTGATAAGCTGGCTGAAATGAATTTAGATTTAAGAAAGTTAGCAAATATAAAAATATGTGCTATTGGCCCGGCTACAGCTAAAGAATTAAAAAAGAGAGGGATAATAGCAGATATAGTGCCTGAAAAATTCGTAGCAGAAGCTATGTATGAGGAATTAAAAAATAAACTAAACAGTAATGATAGTATTTTAATACCAAGAGGTGCGAATTCAAGAGACTTTTTAGTAGATAAATTAAGTGAAATATGTACAGTAAAAGAAGTACATACTTATAAAACTGAAATAGAAGATAAGTATAAAGAAGAAATAATAGCTTTGTTAAATGAAAATAATGTAGATTATATTACATTTACAAGTTCGTCTACAGTTTCTAATTTTATTGATATAATAGGAGTGGATAATATAGATAAACTAAAAAATACTAAAGTAATATCTATAGGACCTATAACTAGTAATACAGCCAAAGAGTTAGGACTTAAGGTTTATAAAGAGCCGACTAACTATACTATAAATGATTTAATAAATTGCATTATAGAAGACAAATAATTAATTAGGGGGAATTTACAATGTTAAGAAGACCAAGAAGATTAAGAAAAAGCGCTGCAATAAGAGATTTAGTGAGAGAAACGGTATTAAATGTAAATGATTTAATATATCCTTTATTTGTAGTAGAAGGAGAAAATATAAAAGAAGAAATACCATCTTTACCAGAAGTATATCATTTTTCTTTAGATAAACTAGAAGAAGAAATAAAAGAGATAAAAGACTTAGGAATTCAACATGTTATATTATTCGGTATACCAGATGAAAAAGATGCGTTTGGAAAAGAAGCATATAATGATAATGGAATAGTTCAAAAGGCTATAAGAAAAATAAAAGAAATAGATCCTAATATGTGTGTAACTACAGATGTTTGTATGTGTCAATACACTAGTCATGGTCATTGCGGGATATTAACTGAAAAAGGATATGTAGACAATGATCAAACTTTAGAATATTTAACTAAAATAGCTGTAAGTCATGCAAAAGCTGGAGCTGACATGGTAGCTCCGTCTGATATGATGGATGGAAGAATTCAAGCTATGAGAGAAGGATTAGATGCACAAGGGTTCGAGACTGTAGCTATAATGTCATATAGCGTTAAGTATGCGTCTAGTTTCTATGGACCATTTAGAGATGCAGCAGGATCAGCTCCATCATTTGGAGATAGAAAAACTTATCAAATGGATCCAGCTAATTCAAATGAAGCGTTAATAGAAGCTGAACTTGATGTATTAGAAGGAGCAGATATGTTAATGGTTAAGCCAGCATTATCATACTTAGATGTAATAAGAAGAGTTAAAGATAACTTTGACTTACCATTAGTAGCATACAATGTAAGTGGAGAATACTCTATGTTGAAACTTGCAGTTAAAGAAGGTTTATTAAATGAGTCAGCTATATATGAAGCTGTTATGTCTATAAAAAGAGCTGGAGCAGATATAATAATTACTTACTTTGCAAAAGATATAGCTAAATTAATTAGGGGGTAACACCAATGAGAAAAAATGAAAAGTCACTAAAAATATATGAAGAAGCAACTAAGTACATCCCAGGTGGCGTAAACAGCCCAGTTAGAGCATTTAAATCAGTAGGATTAGACCCTGTTTTTATAGATAGAGCAGAAGGATGTAAAATATATGATGTAGATGGAAATGAATATATAGATTACATATGTTCATGGGGACCACTTATGTTAGGCCACAGCCCAAAAGAAATAGTAGATGGAATTGAAGAAATTGTAAAAAAAGGTACAAGCTATGGAGTTCCAACAGCTATAGAAGTTGATATGGCTAAGCTTATAGTTGAAGCTTATCCTTCAATAGATCAAGTTCGTATGGTAAACTCTGGAACAGAAGCTACTATGAGTGCGTTAAGAGTAGCAAGAGCTTATACTAATAGAAATAAAATATTAAAGTTTGAAGGATGTTATCACGGACATTCAGATGCACTTTTAGTTAAATCTGGATCAGGAACTATAACATATGGAGTACCAACAAGCCCTGGAGTACCAGAGGATGTTGTAAAAGATACTTTAGTAACTAGATATAATGATATAGAAGCTACTAAAGCTATGTTTGAAGAGCATGGTAATGAGATAGCTGCTGTTATACTAGAGACTGTAGCAGGAAATATGGGAGTTGTTCCAGGGAAAAAAGAATTTATACAATTTTTAAGGGATATAACTAAAGAGTACGGAACAGTTTTAATTTTTGATGAAGTTATAACTGGATTTAGATTAGCTTACAACAGTTCAGTTGGATATTATGGAATAGAACCTGATATGGCATGCTTCGGGAAAATAATAGGAGCTGGACTTCCTGTAGGGGCGTATGGTGGTAAAAAAGAAATTATGGATATGGTTTCTCCTGTAGGGCCTGTATATCAAGCTGGTACTTTATCAGGTAATCCATTAGCTATGTACATGGGTAAAAAGAACTTAGAGATATTAAGAGATAGACCAGAAGTTTATAGTGAATTAGAAAGAAAAGCTATAAAACTAGAAGAAGGTCTAAGATCAAACGTTGAAAAACTTGGATTAAATTACACTGTAAATAGAGCTGGGTCTTTAGTTTGTTTATTCTTTGCAGAAGGACCAATAAACAACTATGATGATGTTACTAAGTGTAATGTGCCTATGTTTAATAAATACTTCGAGGAGCTATTAAATAGAGGAATTTTACTTGCTCCTACTCAATTTGAAGCAATGTTCTTATCTAATGCTCATACAGATGAGATAATAGATGAAACTATAAAAGCTAGTTATGAAGCTTTAAAGGCTGCTCATAACTTATAATCAAAAGTGTTGAATAGAAATTTTCTATTCAACACTTTTTTAAATTTAAATAAATTCACAAATTAATAGCGCTATTGTTTACACACATATCTAAGTTTATAGTTTTTTTCTATATGTCTAACTAATAAAAGTAGGAGTAAAGATGTATATCCTTTACATGGGATATTTTTAAATAGTATAATTTACAAATAAAGTTAGTATACTAACTATTTTTAAGGGCTTATAACATAAGGGGGATTTAACATGAAAAAAGACGTAAGAGGAATATTAAATTCATTTAAAGAAGGATTAGGAGCTATAAGTGAAACAAACCAAGAAAATGTAGAAGCATTTATGGGGCTTTTAAACTCTGGTTATAAAGAAGGAGCTTTAACTACTAAAACAAAAGAGCTTATAAGTGTAGCGATAGGGATATATAATCGTTGCGAGTATTGTATAGTTTGTCATACATATGCAGCATTAGAGCTTGGAGCTACAAGAGAGGAAATAATGGAAGCAGCTATGGTTGCAGTTGGGTTTGGAGGAGGACCTTCTATGGCGTATAGTGCTACTTTATTAAAAGATTGTATAGATGAGTTTGAAAAAGATTTTATTTAATATTAATATAATAAATAGTTATTAGTTAGGAGTATTTCTATAATAAAAATAGAGGTACTCCTTTTTGCTTATAGAAATAAACATATTAAAGTTATTTATTTTTATATTCAAAAAGGAGAAGTATTTATGAAATTAAAGAATGATTTAGTAGAGCAATATTTGGATAAGTGGCAAGATATTCTTAGAATTAGAGATTGGGATATTAAAATTGAGTTAGTTGATAAAGAATGGAGAAAAAGTGGAGATATAAAGATAGATAGAGATGTAAAACAAGCTGTTTTGATGATAAATAATTACAATAGAAAACATACTAATTTAGAAGCTTTGGTAATTCACGAGCTTATACATCTTAAATTATGGGGTATGGATCAAATGATAGAATCGCTAATTTATAGTGTTTTTGGAAAGGATGAAAGTGATCCTAAGTTTGACTTTGCATACACTCAATTTATGCAAGAACTAGAGAGTACAGTTGAAGATTTAACTAAAGCATATGTATATACAGGGGCAGAAGATAAAGAAATATCGTTTGGAAGAGTTCAAAAAGAGGTAGAAAAAGAAGTAGGTAGTATATAATATAAAATAGACATTAAAAGTATAGAAAGGAATTATAAGATGAACTACCCTATTATGGTGAACTTAGATTATAAAGAGATAACAATTATAGGAGGTGGGAAAATAGCTTATAGGAAAGCAAAGAACTTTATTGATTTTGGATATAAGGTTAAGGTTATATCTTTAGACTTTAATGAAAAATTTAAAGATATAGAAAGTAAAATTGAATTAATCAGAGATAAATATAAAGAAGAATATATAGAAAATAGCTTTATTGTTGTTGCAGCTACTAATAATAGAGATATAAATAAGTCTATAGGTATGTATTGCGCTGAGAAAAATAAACTTGTAAATGTAGTAGATAATCCAACATTATCTAGCTATATAGTTCCATCTACCATTAAAAGAGGAGATCTTATTATAGGAGTATCCACTTCAGGAAAAAGTCCATCATTAGCATCTAAGATAAAAAAAGACTTAGAAATAGTTTATGATGATAGTTATGAAGAATATATACAATTACTAGGGGAATTAAGATGTAAAATTCTAAAAAAATATGATGATCCAGTTAAAAAAAAGCAATTACTAAATGAAATTATAAATTTAAATATTGAAGAACTAAAAAAATATATAGTTTAAAAATGTTGAAATTTGAGGGAAGGAGAGGTAATTCCTCATAAAATAAATAAAAAAATAGAAAAAAGTTTTTAAAAAGTATTGACGTTATTTTCAAATGATGGTAAAGTATTACTTGTCCTTAAGAAACAGACGAAACACAAAAGAAAAAATGAACTTTGAAAATTAAACAGTAGGTTAATTATATAAATTCTTTTTAAAAGAATTAAACACAAACAACCAAGCCAGATATTCAGATAATGATTAGCTGAGCG
>NZ_JAWDJM010000063.1:0-698 GCF_032465715.1 Paraclostridium sp. MRS3W1
TTTCCAAGTTCAATAGCACTCTTTGATGCATTTATCAATTTAGCTCCTACTCTAAGTAACTCTTCACTTATTTCATTTCCTTTGTATTCAGCTTTTCCATTTAATATTGGCATTGAATTTATTTGATAGTCATTGACTATTATTTTGCCATTATCTTTTAAGTAATCTAGCCATCTTAGTGCTTCCATTTTTTCAAATGAAACTAAAATATCCGCTCCGCCTTTTTCTATAACTGGAGAATAAACTTTATCACCATATCTAACTTGAGAAGATACAGATCCACCACGCTGACTCATACCATGTATTTCACTCATCCTTACATCATATCCTGATTCCATAATACCAATTGTTAGAAGCTTACTAGCAAGTATAGTACCTTGACCCCCAACTCCAACTAAAAGTACGCTCTTTGTCATTTATTTATCCCCCTTATATATAGCTTGTTTTGGACATATTTGTGAACATACTTCACATCCTACACAGCTAGTTTTTTCAATACATGCTTTTTTAGTTTCTTTATCCAATGATATTGATGGACATCCAGATTTTATACATAACTTACATCCTATACATAAATCTTTATCTACATTACATTTTTGTTTAAACGCACCTCTAAACTCTTCTTTATCTTCTTTAGAAAACTTTTTAAGAACACATGGCCATCTTGTTATTATAACGCTAGGCTCATCTAATTTAAG
>NZ_JAWDJM010000064.1:0-3785 GCF_032465715.1 Paraclostridium sp. MRS3W1
TCTTCACTTGCTGCTGCACTTTCTTCTGATGTTGCTGAGTTTGTTTGTACAACTTCAGAAATTTGTTCAACACCTAATGTAACTTGAGATATTGAATTAGCTTCTTCTTCAGATGCTTTTGCTATATCATTTACTAATTTAGCTGTTCTATTTGCTGTATTTATTATTTTTTGAAGCGAATCTGCTGTATTATCTACAATTTTTGTTCCATTTTCTACTGCTTCTATTGAATTTTCAATCAATGTAGCTGTATTTTTTGCTGCTTCTGCTGATTTTGCTGCTAGATTTCTTACTTCATCTGCAACTACTGCAAATCCTTTGCCAGCTTCTCCTGCTCTTGCAGCTTCTACTGCTGCATTTAATGCTAATATATTAGTTTGGAATGCTATATCATCTATTGTTTTTATTATTCTTCCTATTTCTGTTGATGTAAATGTTATATCTTCCATAGCTTTAACCATTTCTTTCATTTGGTTATTACCTTCTTGAACTTGTTTTGCAGCATTTAAAGATAATGAATTAGCTTGCTTAGCATTTTCAGATGTACCTTTAATCTTTTCAGATATTTCAGAAATAGTTGAAGATAATTCTTCAATTGCACTTGCTTGCTCTGTTGCCCCTTGTGATAACATCTGAGATCCACTTGCTACTTGATCTGATGCAGCTCCAACTTCTTCAGATGCTATATTTATTTGTTCCATTGTTTCACTTAAATCAGTCGTTATTTTGCCTATAGAGTTTTCAATTTGTTTAAAAACTCCTATATATTCTGCATTTGTCGCTACATTGAAATTTCCTGATGCAACTTCTCCTAAAACTCTAACTGTATCTTCTATAATATCTTTTATTTCATTACTCATCTTAACCATACTGTTTGATAAAGTTCCTAATTCATCCTCTGATTCATAATTAACATCAATATCAAAATCTCCACTAGCCATTTTATTAGCTGCTACTTCAAGTTCTTCTATAGGTTTCTTTAAACTTCTTGTTATATATACACATATAACCACACCTATTATTACTGAAATAATATTTAATGCTATAGATATTGATCTTGAAGTTGACGATGTCTCTTTCACACTTTGATTAAATTGAGTTCCTAATTTTTCTGCATTTTCATTTAATTTTACAGATTGATCCACACAAGAACTATATATATCCCAATACTTTGTATTTTGTGCTGTCATTTCTTCAGCATGTTTATAATCCTTTTTTTCTAAAAAGGTATAAACTTGTTCATATTCATTTTTTAATTTATCAATTGAACTTCTTAAATTACTAATTGATGTTTGGCTATTTTTTACAAGTTCACTTTCTTCACCTGAAAAAGACTTTTCAATTAAATCGATTCTTTTATTTACACTCTCAAAATCTTCTAAAATTGTCTTTCTATACTCCACTGGCTGTTCTCTAAGAATTGAATTACCTATATTCCTACCTATTGAAACTAAATCTCTACGAATACCCATACTCTCTGTTGTTACCACATACGGTCCTGTAAATAAATCATTATTTAATTTTTCAGATTTTTTTAAGTTTGATATTGAGTAAAGATTTGCAGCTACCGTAACTAATAATACCGCAATAAAAGACAAACTTAATTTTTTACCTATCTTCAAATTTTTCATATTTAGCCCTCCTTGCTTTAACTTTGCTGATATTACAAATCAAAATAATTTGCTTAACATTTATACGGATAAAGATATACATGCTTTAGAATTTAATTTTTATAAATAAGCTTTATTAAATTTAAAAACATTTTCATTTAATAAAAATTTTACTTTGCCAAGTTTATAGGCTCAAAATTGTATTTATCCATATTAGAAGACTAAATCTAATTTACCAAAAGCTAAGTTTTTTATTAAATCTATTTTAAATAACAAAAAAGAAGCTTTAAAGCTTCTTTTCAGTTAATAGTTTTATCTAATAATTATTAAATGCTAATTCATTTTCTTCATCTTCATTAAAATTTATATTGTTATTTGATCTGTTTATACCTTTTAAGCTAAAGTTGTCTATAAGTGATTTTAACATTTGAGCTTGTCCATTTAACTCTTCACTTGCTGCTGCACTTTCTTCTGATGTTGCTGAGTTTGTTTGTACAACTTGTGAGATTTGGTCTACACCTAATGTTACTTGATTTATAGAGTTTGATTCATCCTCTGATGCTTTTGCTATGTCATTTACTAAAGCAGTAGTTCTATTAGTCGTACTTATTATTTTTTGAAGTGACTCTGCTGTATTATCTACAATTTTTGTTCCATTTTCTACTGCTTCTATTGAATTTTCAATTAATGTAGCTGTATTTTTCGCTGCTTCTGCTGATTTTGCTGCAAGATTTCTCACTTCATCTGCAACTACTGCAAATCCTTTACCGGCTTCTCCTGCTCTTGCTGCTTCTACTGCTGCATTTAATGCTAATATATTAGTTTGGAATGCTATATCATCTATTGTCTTTATTATTCTTCCAATTTCATTTGATGTAAATGTTATATCTTCCATTGCTTTGATCATTTCTTTCATTTGATCATTACCTTCTTGAACTTGTTTTGCCGCATTTAAAGTTAATGAGTTAGCTTGCTTTGCATTTTCTGAAGTTCCTTTTATCTTTTCAGATATTTCATTTATAGTAGAAGATAATTCTTCGATTGCACTTGCTTGTTCTGTTGCTCCTTGTGATAACATTTGAGATCCACTAGCAACTTGATCGGATGCTGCGCCTACTTCTTCAGCTGCAGTATTTATCTGCTCCATTGTCTCACTTAAATCAATTGTTATTTTATTTATAGAGTTTTCAATATATTTAAAAACTCCTATGTAATTTGCATTTGTCTCTGTGTTAAAGTTGCCTGATGCAACGTCTCCTAAAACTCTAACTGTATCAGTTATAATTTCTTTTATTTCTCTACTCATTTTATCCATACTACTTGATAAAGTTCCAAGTTCATCTTTCGATTCATAACTTACAGAAATATCAAAATCTCCACTAGCCATTTTATTAGCAGCTATTTCAAGTTCTTCTATAGGTTTCTTTAAACTTCTTGTTATGTATATACATATTATTATCCCTACCCCTATAGCAAAAACACTACTAGCTATTGATATCGCAGTAGCTTTTGAAGAAATTTCTTTTACTTCTTTATTAAACTCTATTCCTCTAGCCTCTGCCTTTTCATTAAGAGCTGTTGCTGTTTCAACACACTTGTTATAAACTTCCCAGTATGGTGTATTTTTTTCAGTTATTTTTATAGCACCAGTGTAGTCCCCTCTTTCCATAGCAGATTGAACTATTTCAAATTGTTCCCTAAATTTTACAATAGATGATTCAATGTCATCTATTAACTTTTTATCTCCATCAAATGAACTTCTAAGCAACTTTATATTTTTCTCAACGCTATCAAAGTCTTCTCGTACTATCTTCCCATAATATTCTGGACTTTTTTCTATCATTGCATTTCCCATATTCCTACCAATAGAAACTAAATCCCTACGAATTTTCATAGTTTGATTTGTTGATTTATAAGGTCCTTCAAATAACTGATTACTTAGCTTTTCTGATTTTTTCAGGTTATTTATGGCATAAAAATTTGCACATGCTGTAATAATTAATAAAATACCAAAAGATATAATTAATTTTTTACTTATTTTCCAGTTTCTCATAAACGTATCTCCTTACCCCTTAATTTTTAATTTATTTGTAATTATGATACGGACAAACGTTTTAACACTTTAGATTTTATTTATCAAATAAAAATAAAAAAGGCTTATAAAGCCTTTTTTAT
>NZ_JAWDJM010000065.1:0-25101 GCF_032465715.1 Paraclostridium sp. MRS3W1
AATAATAATACAACGAGTAGTTTTGATGACGTAAGTCCTGTTGTCAAAACTACTTTTTTTATATAATGAATATGAAATTGTATTTTAAATTATGTGTATAAATATAATTTCTATTATGGGTCAAAAAAGCCAACCTAAAAGTAGGTAGCTTTTTTATTATTTTAAGGATGGTGAAATCTTAATGTTTAAGATTGACGATTGTGTAATGTATGGTATGACAGGAGCATGTAAAGTTATAGACATAACTAATGAAAAGTTTATAAACGGAGAAGACAGAAAATATTATGTATTAAGTCCAGTTTATGCTGAAAATATAATAATAAAAGCCCCTGTGGATAATAAAAATATTCCAATGAGAAAGACTATATCTAAAAGCAGTGCAACTTCACTACTAAATGATATGGCTAACATGGATATTTCATGGATCGACGATGATAAAACAAGAAATAAAGAGTTTAATGCAATGCTGAAAAGCGGTAAATGTGAAGAACTTATAAAACTAATAAGAAATATATATTGCAATAATGAAAAAGTAAAATCTATTGGAAAAAAACCACATCAAGTAGATGATAATGTTATGAAAGAAGCAGAAAGACTTTTAAACGAAGAACTTGCAATTGCTTTAAACATATCTCCAGATGAAGTAATTCCATATATAACAAGTCATATACCGCAACAAAATATTTAATTAAATCATTTTAAATGCAGCCTGAAAAAAATTTAGTAAGTAAAAGTTTAATAACAAAACATATTTGGTATATATTTAATAAATATAAACCGGAGGAAAAATAATATGTTAGAAGCAGGAGTAAAAGCACCAGATTTCAGACTACAAGATAAAGACGGAAACTTAGTAAGTTTATCAGATTTTAAAAATAAAAAAGTAGTATTATATTTCTACCCTAAGGATAGTACTCCAGGGTGTACTAAGCAAGCATGTTCATTTAGAGATAATTTTGATAGGTTTAAATCAAAAGATATGGTAGTAATAGGTATAAGTAAGGATAGTGTAAAATCACATGAAAGATTTGCACAAAAAAATGAATTACCATTTATACTTTTATCAGATCCTGACCTTGATGCAATAAAAGCTTACGATGTATGGCAAGAAAAGAAATTATATGGAAAACTTGGGTTTGGAGTTATTAGAACAACTTACATCATAGATGAAAATGGTATTATAGAAAAGGCATACGACAAAGTTAAGGCAGATAAAAATGTAGGTGAAATATTAGAATATATAGGATAGATATATATTTCATTTACATCATAGAGATAAAAAAGTACATTGATATTTATCAATGTACTTTTTATTTGCAATTATTTAAAATAGTATTAGGGAGTGATAAAAATGAATTTGAACATAAAAGAAATTAATGAAAAAAATTATCAAGAAATAACTAGTTTAAAAGTAGGGAAAGAACAACTTGGATATATTGAGAGTGTAGAAGATTGTTTAAAAGAGTCAAAGGAATTTTCGTTATGGAGACCAGTAGGAATATACGATGGAGATAAAGCTATAGGGTTTGCTATGTATGGATTGTTTAAAAATGAAGGTGAGAGAGGTAGAGTTTGGCTAGACAGATTTTTAATTTCTCATGAAAATCAAGGCAAGAGATATGGAGAATCAGGAGTAAGATTTTTACTAAATAGGTTAAAAGATGAATATGGATACAATAAAATTTATTTAAGCGTATATGATAATAATATAGGAGCTATTTCTTTATATAAAAAAATTGGATTTGAATTTAATGGAGAGTTTGACATAAATGGTGAAAAAGTAATGGTAATAAATATTTAGAGAAAAATTATAAATTTATTTTAAAAATAATAAAAAAGAAGCTGAATATAGCTTCTTTTTTGCTTTATAATATAAATACAAATTTAACAATCAAGAAAAATGTAGAAAATTGATATAAACACACGAAATTTTAAAAAGGGTAAATTATTGTATGTTTTACAAAAAAAGAACATAGGATAAAATTAAATCATAATAGAGAGTCTGGAGGATGAAACCTAAAGATGAAAATTAGTAAACGCCAAAGTTTAATATTAAATTACTTAAATGAGCATCATTATATTTCACTAAAACAAATTTCTAAAAGATTTAAAATAACTACAGCAACAGTAAAAAATGAAATAATATTAATTAATGAGATATTAGCAAACTATGATATGCAGTTAGTGATACAAGAAAATAATAAAATAAAGATTATAAATAAAGAAAAATTTATAGTTTTTTTAAAAGAAGCCCAGTCTCTTATAGAGTTTCCAATTCAAAATCAAATATTGATGACAATAATATTAGAAAGAGATTTTATAACAATACAAGAAATAGCAGATAAATTATTTGTGAGTAAATCATTAATAGAAAAACAATTGGTATCAATATTAAAAGAGTATAAGGATGATATTCAATCTATTAGGCATTATGGAATAAGGTATTCATCTTCAAAATTAGATAGGATGTCTTTATTTGTAAAGTTAGTGATTCCTTATATGAAAGGAATAGATTTTTTCGAAGAAGTAAATAGATTTGATAACTTGCATTTTAATATGAGGGATTATTTTGAAGTTCAGGAAATCGATATCTGTATATTGATTATAGATTATATAAAAGAAATCAATATATTTACATTTACAGATGAATCTATAAAACAATTATTTTTATATTTATTATTTTTATTGAAAGATATAAGAGAAGAAAATCTCCACAAAGAAAACAAATCTTTTACTAGATTAATAAAAGATTTACCAAATTTCAATAAGTATTCTGAAATAGTTAGTGATATAAATAAAAGATTTGAGCTATCTTTAAGGGAAGGCGATAAGTACTATCTATGTTATTTATTTTCAGTATTGAAAAAAAATAACTCACTAAATAAAAGCGAGAAGATAGAAAAGCTAAAACCGACTATAAATAGAATTTTAGACAGAATTAAAAATGAATTGGCAATTGACTTATTTATGGATGAACAATTAAAAAAAGGATTATCTATACATTTATACTCTACTATAAGCAGAGGAGGATATTCTGTATTAAGCGAGATTTACAGTTTAAGTGATATAAAAAAGTTATATCCATTTGCATTTGAAATGTCTACTATAACAGCAGATGTAATAAATGAAGATTATAAATATCGCTTTTTAGATAATGAACTTATATATCTATCATTGCATTTTCAAACAGCTATAGAAAGAGCAAAGAGTAATAAAGATAAAATTAGAGTATTAATTGTTTGTCACTTAGGACAAGTATCAACAGATTTAATAGTAAACAGAATAAAAAATATATACAAAGATATAGAAATTGTGGGAGCATACTCAGTTCAAACTTTCTTAAAGATGAAAAAGGATTGCTATGATTTTATAATATCAACTGAAAAGCTTCCAAATCAACATAAAGATGTAATTTACGTATCACCTCTTATTAAAGAGCAAGATAAAGAAAATATTGAAGCTTATATAAAAAGAAGTGAAAGTAAAAAATTATTTGAAGAATTATTACAAAAAGGAGCATTTATAGAAATTGAAAATGCTAAAACCTATGAAGATGTTTTAAAAGAAATGGTAAAAGTTTTTAATAAAAACTCTAGTGTAGATGATAAATATTTAGATAGTGTTATAAATAGAGAAAAACTATCTACAACTAATATAAATAACATAGCAATTCCACATGGAAAAGCTAATCATGTTATTGAAAGCTCAATATGTATAGCTTATATAAAAGATGGAGTAAAGTGGGGAGACACAACAGTGTACCATGTATTCTTAATTGCTTTTGATAATGGTTTATTAGAACAAAATCCAGAGTTTTTTAATAATTTTTATAGGAAAATTGCACAAATAGATAGTGAAGAATCTATAGAAAACATGGAAGCTATAGATAAAAATAAATTAATTGAATTAATGTATTAGGAGGAAATAAAAATGATAAAAAATTTATTAAAAAAAGAATTAATATTTGATGGTATAAAAGTAAATGGAGGAAATAAAGAGGAGGCATTAAGCGTTATAAGTGATCTAGTTGTAAATAGTTCAGATGTATGCTCACAAGATTTATTAAATGGATTTTTAAAGAGAGAAGAAGAGTCCTCAACTGGATTTGGTGGATATGTGGCAATACCACACACAAAACTTGAAGGAGTAAAAAATCCATTTATATCTATAGTTAAATTTGAAAATGATATAGAGTGGGAGTCTTTAGATGACGAGCCTGTAAAAGTTGCTATAGCTTTAGTTATGCCTGCTACAGATGAAGGTAATATTCATCTCCAAATTATATCAAAGTTTGCAAGAAAACTTATGGATGATGATTTTGTAGAAGTATTATTAAATGAAAGTGATAAAGAAAATCTATACAACTATATAATATCTGAAATGGAGGGGTAAGTATGAAAATATTGGGGGTTACTAAATGCCCAGTGGGGGTAGCTCATACCTATATGGCAGCTGAAAAGCTTGAAATTGTAGGTAAAAAATTAGGACACGAAATGAAAATTGAAACTCAAGGATCACAAGGTGTAGAAAATTCACTTACTGATGAAGATATAAAAAATTGCGATTATATAATAATTGCAGCAGATGTTGCAATAGAAGGAAAAGATAGATTTGCAGGTAAAAAGGTTATAGAGGTTCCTATAAAAGAAGCTATAAAAAGTGCAAAAACTCTTATAGAAAATTTACCTACTACTGCAAAAATACAAGAAGGAAAAGTTGAAAATAGGTCGGATAAAAAATCTGCTTCAGGTGGATCTGTAAAAGAACTTATGAATGGAGTTTCACATATGATACCATTCGTTGTTGTAGGGGGATTATTTATAGCGTTGGCTATTGCAATAGGAGGAAACCCTACTGCATCTGGAATGGTGATACCAGAAGGTTCTATATGGAACAAAGTTAGTGCAATAGGAGGAATTGGATTTACATTAATGATACCTATACTTGCTGGATTTATAGCAATGTCTATAGCAGGAAGAGCTGCATTAGCACCAGCTATGATATGTGCTATGGTTGCAAATGATGGAGCAATATTAGGAACTTCAAATGGTACAGGATTTATAGGGGCAATAATAGTTGGATTTATGGCTGGATATTTAGTTAAATGGATGAACACATGGAAAGTACCAAAAGATTTAAGAGCGATTATGCCTATATTTGTTATTCCGATAATAAGTGTTTCAGTTATCTCAGCAGCTTTAATATTAATATTAGGAGCACCAATTTCATGGGTTATGGACGGATTAAACTTAATGTTAGCATCTCTTGCATCAAATCCAGCATTAAGCGTTGTTTTAGGATTAGTACTTGGAGCTATGGTTGCAATAGATATGGGTGGTCCAATTAATAAAACTGCGTTCCTATTTGGAGTTGCATCAATAGCAGCAGGAAATCCTTTGGTAATGGGAGCTGTGGCTTGTGCTATACCTGTTCCACCATTGGCTATGGGTCTTGCTACTTTCATAGCTAAAGATAAGTTCACAGAAGAAGAAAGAGGAGCGGGATTATCAGCATTCTTAATGGGACTTATAGGAATTACAGAAGGTGCAATACCTTTTGCATCAGGAGATCCAAAACGTGTTATACCTTCTATAGTAGTAGGAAGTGCAATAGCAGGAGCTATGGGAATGGTATTTAAAATAACTGACAATGTTCCTCATGGAGGACCAATTGTTGGATTGCTAGGAGCAACAAGTAGCTTATTATTATTCTTGGCTGCAATAGCAATAGGAACAGTTGTAGCAGCATTACTTTTAATAGCGATTAAGAAAAAAAGCTTAAATGCAAATTAAATATATCAATTGAAAAGACTTGGAAGATCCAAGTCTTTTTTTATGCAATCACATATTAACATTTTGAAGGTTTTAAGCATAAGATAGAGGGCGAGAAAATTTATTACAACTTAAGGAGGATATTATGGACAATTCTTGTAAAAAGTATGATATTCAAAAGGTTTTTTCTAATTACAATCCATCTAAGCCAGATGCATATGCAAAAATACAAGGAGGGCCACTAGGGCCTTGTATAAAGGGAATGGTATATTTATACCAATTAGATGAAGGAGTATATGTAAAAGCATATATAACTGGAATTCCTAATAAAAACAATCAAACTAGTTCATTTCATGGATTCCATATTCATGAGGTTGGAGACTGTACAGTAGGAAATGAAAAGGAACCATTTATGGCAGCTAAATCTCATTATAATCCAACTAAAGTAGAACATCCTATGCATGCAGGGGATTTACCACCGATACTATCTGCTGATGGAGTAGGTTTACTTTCTACATTTAGCAATAGATTTACCGTTGATGAAATAATAGGAAAGTCTTTTATAATTCATGAAGGATATGATGATTTTACTTCCCAACCAGCAGGAAATGCAGGAGCGAGATTAGCGTGTGGTTTAATTGTTTCTAACTATATGTAAAATTAAAATAGATAAAAAAATTTTTATATAATGAGAAATGGTGAGCTTGTTTAATGCTCACCATTTCATTTTAGACTATTTCAATTTTTAAAATTTATAATAAACTATTTTTCATCTACAACTTTACCATTATGAACATGTTGGTACTTATGGTCAGACGAATGCTTACTATTCTTAGAAGGTTTAAAATTATCATCATCGTCTACAATTTCACCATTATGAACATGTTGATGTTGATGATCAGACACATGATTACTTTCATTAGAAGGTGTTAAATTATCATCATCTATGATTTCTCCGTTATGAACATGTTGGTGTTGATGGTCAGATATATGATTATTATTAGAGTTAGATTCGATACCATCACTAGGGATATTATTAAAATCATCCTCTACAACTTCACCATTTAGAATATATTTGTGTTTAACATCGTCTTGTATAACTTCACCATTATGAATGCGTTGGCGTTTAACCGTTGATATATGATGGCTCTCTTTTTTAGGAGCTTGATTTTTATTATTTATATTTTTTTCTTGATTCATAATACTTAATCCCCTTTACAATTAATCTTCTATATTTTCGTCTTCACATTCTTCACTTGTAGTAACTTCTATATCAGGGTTAGATCTAAATACTCCACCTCTATTGCAGAAATGTGTTTCACAATTATCTGTTTGGCAGTGATGTGTTTTACCACAACATGGACAAGTTATATATATATTTATAGGTGTACTAACAGTTATTGGTCCAACATTATTAGTTGCAGTAGATTGGTTATTGTTGTTTGCATTAGATTCAGCAGCAGAATCAACATTAGCAGTAGAAGTAGTATCAGCGTCAGCAGTAGCATCTACAGTAGAATTAGAGTCAGAAACAGAAGCTGAATCAGTATCTGCAGTAGAAGTAGAATCAGAAGTAGTATTAGCATCAGCATTATTATCTACAGTAGAAGTAGAATCAGTGTTAGTAGTAGTATCAGCATCAGCAGTAGAGTTAGCAGCTGAATCAGAAGTAGAATCAGTGTCAGCAGTAGAAGTAGCATCTGAACCAGAAGTAGAAGCTGAATCAGTAGTTGCAGTAGAAGTAGTATCAGCATCAGCAGTAGAGTTAGCAGCTGAGTCAGAGTCAGAAGTAGTATCTACAGTAGAGTTAGAAGCTGAATCAGAAGTAGAATCAGTGTCAGCAGTAGAAGTAGCATCTGAACCAGAAGTAGAAGCTGAATCAGTAGTTGCAGTAGAAGTAGTATCAGCATCAGCAGTAGAGTTAGCAGCTGAGTCAGAGTCAGAAGTAGTATCTACAGTAGCGTCAGCATCAGCAGTAGAAGTAGCATCTGAACCAGAAAGAGAAGCTGAATCAGTATCTGCAGTAGAAGTAGTATCAGCATCAGCAGTAGAGTTAGCAGCTGAGTCAGAGTCAGAAGTAGTATCTACAGTAGCGTCAGCATCAGCAGTAGAAGTAGCATCTGAACCAGAAAGAGAAGCTGAATCAGTATCTGCAGTAGAAGTAGTATCAGCATCAGCAGTAGAGTTAGCAGCTGAGTCAGAGTCAGAAGTAGTATCTACAGTAGAAGTAGCGTCTGAGTCAGAAGTAGCGTCGGCATCAGCAGTAGCATCTGAATCAGAAGTAGAATCAGAGTTAGCGTCGGCATCAGCAGTAGAATCTGAATCAGAAGTAGCATCAGCATCAGCAGTAGCGTCTGAGTCAGAAGTAGAATCAGAGTTAGCGTCAGCATCAGCAGTAGAATCTGAGTCAGAAGTAGCATCTGAGTCAGAAGTAGAATCAGAGTTAGCGTCGGCATCAGCAGTAGCATCTGAATCAGAAGTAGCATCAGCATCAGCAGTAGCGTCTGAGTCAGAAGTAGAATCAGAGTTAGCGTCAGCATCAGCAGTAGAATCTGAGTCAGAAGTAGCATCTGAGTCAGAAGTAGAATCAGAGTTAGCGTCGGCATCAGCAGTAGCATCTGAATCAGAAGTAGCATCAGCATCAGCAGTAGCGTCTGAGTCAGAAGTAGAATCAGAGTTAGCGTCAGCATCAGCAGTAGCATCTGAGTCAGAAGTAGAATCAGAGTTAGCGTCGGCATCAGCAGTAGAATCAGAGTCAGAAGTAGAGTTAGCGTCAGCATCAGCAGTAGCATCTGAGTCAGAAGTAGAGTCAGAGTTAGCATCAGCATCAGCAGTAGCATCTGAATCAGAAGTAGAGTCAGAGTTAGCATCAGCATCAGCAGTAGCGTCTGAGTCAGAAGTAGAATCAGAGTTAGCATCGGCATCAGCAGTAGCATCTGAGTCAGAAGTAGAATCAGAGTTAGCATCGGCATCAGCAGTAGCATCTGAGTCAGAATCAGCACAAGAACAAGATTTAGAATCATTATCTAAGCTCGTGTTTATATCTAGGTTTGCGCTTGGATTTATATAATCATCGTCATCATCATCAAAATGACAACTATTTTTTCTTTTACATTGAGCTTCTTCAAGAATTTTTATTAAATCTCTAAGAGAGCTCATTTGATCATTATTGTTTTTACAACAAGACTTTGGCATAGATCTATTCTCAATTATTGGTTTGCGCATATATTTCTCTCCTATATGTGTTTTTTAGTGTAGGTAGTTTTTATCTACCCATATAATATGTATATAGAATTTTGCAAAATTTGACACTCAAATTAGAGATTTAATGTAAAAAAATGGAGAATTTTCTATAAGTGATTTTAACTTATAGAAAAGTTACATAAAAAGCATGTTAAATTTTTTTATTGTGTACATATAACAGTTAGTTTTCGAATAAGTTTATTGTGAGATAATTTATATTTTCTCACAATAATTTTAAATAAATGAGGAAGTGATGTTTCATGTGAAATTATTTATTTAGAAGTCGTGTAAAATTAGTTTATTAGGAAAGAAATAAGTGTTCCAATTTAATAAATAAGCTATAAATATGATATTGATTAATTATAAATTGGACCTTATAATTAAAACATTTATATTAAAAAGGTATATTTAAAAATTAGTTTTTAATATAAAGAATATTTATATTGACAGTAAAAAGTTTTTTTGATAAATTTCTCATAAGGGGGTAAATAGTTTAGGGGAGGGTATAATGTAAATTGTTGGAAAATTGTTAAAATTGGATGTGATTATAATCATCACTTTTATTTTGACAAAAACGATATAGTACACGCATAAATATTTAACATATAAAAGTACTAAAATTTCAACTAGAGTAGTAAAATACTATTTCATAAAATGACTAAATTAAAAAATATATAGCTAAAAGTTAATCGTACATATTATTTAAATTCAGCTATATAGACATCTAAAAATTTCTAATGAAGTTTATCAATTCAGACATAATCTTAAAAGACTAAATAAAATTAGTTTTCAATCATTTAAAAGTAGCATATAACATCTAAGTAGATCAAAAAACAATCCAAGAGTATTGTAAAATCAAATATTATATAAGTTTATAGCTTTAAAATCAGTGTTTAAGTCAAAATGGAATCATTACATTTATTTATTATATTCAGAATATTTATACTTAAATGACACTGGCGAGTAGTAAAAAGTGAAATTATAACGTTAATAGTTGGAGAGGTATATCCAACGAAATTTAAAAGGGGTAGCTAGTTATATTTTAGAGACACTAGTAATTTGTATATGCAATAATTAAAGTTTCATTATGTAGGGGTATGTAATGAAATTAGCCATATACAAGAAAATATTATATTAAATATTTTGGAGGGGAATATGGAAAGCGCAGTAAAAAATAAAAAGAAATATCCTTTTGGGTTTTATGTTTGTTCGTTCTCATATACATTAGAGCGTATGGCATTTTATTCTTCTAAATGGTTAATTGGAATATTCATAGTTGCGGCAGTTGCAAAAGGCGGACTGGGATTAAGTGCATCGGACGGGGCTAAAATGATTGCCAACTTAGTAGCATTTACTTATGTAACTCCTATACTTGGAGGATTTGTAGCAGATAAATGGTTAAGTCCAAGATTATGTGTTCCTATTGGAACAATACTTATGGGACTTGGATATATGTGTGGATGGCAAGCATCTGCTCAAACATCAATCGCACTTGTATGGGCAATGATAATACTTGTATCAATAGGTACAGGATTATTCAAAGGAAACCTATCAGGTATAAATGGTAGATTATTTGAAAATAAAGAAGACCTTGATGGTGCATTTTCTGTTCAATATTCTTTTGTTAATATAGGTTCATTTATAGGAACTACATTTGTATCTTTTATAGCTTATTCTGCAGTAGGATTTGGAGGAACATTCTTAATATGTGGATTACTTTTATTCTTAGATACAATATGGTTTATAATTGGAGGAAAAGCTTCATTTGGAGATGTTGGTAAAAAACCATTTAAAGTAAATGAAACTAATGTTGCATCAGAATCAGGAGCACAAAAATCTGATGAAGAGCCTTTAACTAAAAAAGATAAATTAAGAATAAGTGCAATTGTATTTGTTACAGTATTCTCTATAGCATTTTGGCTAGTTTATTACTTAGCAACTCTACCAATACTATATCATTGGGGACCAGATTTTGCAGAGGCTAATAAAGCTAATTGGATGATAGGAAACTTTAGAGTACCATCATCTTGGTTTGATTCATTAAATGCTCTTTCTTGTATAATTCTTGGACCAATACTAGCTATGGTTTGGAATAAACGTGCAAGATCTCCTAAAGGGGATTTAAGTATGTTTAAGAAAACTGCATTAGGTATGATATTACTAGGATTATCATTTGCAGTAATGGCATTAGCAGAAGTAGTAAGAGGAGAT
Organism: Paraclostridium sp. MRS3W1; assembly: GCF_032465715.1. Lineage (NCBI taxonomy): Bacteria > Bacillati > Bacillota > Clostridia > Peptostreptococcales > Peptostreptococcaceae > Paraclostridium > Paraclostridium sp. MRS3W1. The sequence goes on from NZ_JAWDJM010000065.1 coordinate 11,226, forward strand.
GGTCAAGCGAGTTTAATATGGATAGTTATGTTTGGAGTATTAATGACTCTTGGAGAAATGGTATTCTCTCCACTTGGAAACTCATTTATAAGTAAATTCTCACCTGCTAAAGTGCTAGGATTAATGATGGGTATATGGCCATTTGCAGTATTTATAGCTGCTAAAGCTCATGGTTATTTATATGAATTCTTATCAAAATTCTCATTTGCACCTGCATATGCTATGGTAGGACTTGTAGTAATTGTATGTGGAATAGTACTATGGAGCTTTGATAAAAAACTAAGTAAACTTGTAGAAGATTAATATAAATAAAAACATCGGATGCTAAAAAGCATTCGATGTTTTTTTATGCTTAAAAACTATTAATTTTAATAAAGGTGTTAAAAATTTATTTTTTAAGGTTTATTTAAGCTTGAGTTTAATCACAGTTAAAGTTAATCAATTAATATGTATAGTGTAAATAATAAAAAACGAGGAGAGATAAAATGAAAAGAAGATTTCTAATGACAGGTTTTTTAATAGCAGCTTTAGCATTAGGGGGATGCAGCAATCTAGGAAGTAAAACTTCTGATAAAAATAAGTCAGCACAAACGCAAAGTAGCAATAAAGAGAGTTCTGATGAAACAGTAGTACAAGATTTAGGAGTTAAGTTTAAGTTACCTACTTCTTGGGAAAAAATTGGCGCTGGAGGAGCAGTATTAGATGAAAGTGAGATGTCATTTAGTTTCATGTGTCCTGATGATGCAAAAGAACTTGGTGAATTATCTAAGAAAATGGATGAAAAGAAAGTATCTAATAACGGGAAAATAGACAAAGCAGATGAAGAAAAATTAATGAATTTATATATGGAAAAAATAAAAGATATAGGTTCTATATTAAAATTAAATAAAAATGATGCTGAGAAAGTTTTAAAAAGTGATAAGTATTCGAAGTATAGTAAAAAAGATAAAGTTGGAGAGTTAAATAACTATGTGTACTATTTTGTATATAACGAAAAAATAAATGATAGTAACTTATCAGATGCTTCAAAAGCCGAAGTTAAAAAGATTGAAAAATCTATAAATGAGTTTAAGGATAGTATAAAACCAATTGACCCATCTAAAATAAAGTCTAATACCAAAGATGAAAAAGCAAGTGAAGAGAGTATAAATGGAACTATATCTTTTAAATCAAAAACTATACAAGGAAAAAACATAGATAGTTCTATATTTAAAGATAATAAACTTACAATGATAAATATATGGGGGACATCATGCATGCCATGTATAGATGAAATGCCAGAATTACAAAAATTATCTAAGGAAGTTAAATCTAAAGGTGTTAATGTCATTGGAGTTGTAGCAGACACTCCAGATGAAGATAATGAGGCATTAGCCAAATCAATATTAGATAAGAAAGGTGTTAAATTTGATAATGTAATACCAGATAAAGATTTACATGAGTGGATACTTAAAAATGTTAAAGGAACTCCAACTACAATATTTGTAGATAAAGACGGTAAAATAGTAAGCACAGCTTTAGTAGGAACAGCAAGTAAAGCTGAATACAATGCAAAAATAGATGAAGTTTTAAAATCTATTAAGTAGGAATATTATATGAAAGAGAAATTAACAAGATATATAGTGTTAGCTATGAGTATTTGTTTTATTGTAGTAGGATCTAGTAGAGGTGAGGTCAAAGTAGTATTAAAGAAAGCTGTTAACATATGCTTGGAGTGTATTGGAATTGGATAAAAGGAATATAACTCAATTAATAGCTACTTTACTCACAAATGCTAACTTCAAAGGATTCATTGAAAAAGGGATATATCAAGGAGATACTAAGAAATTATGTGTTCCAGGACTTAATTGTTATTCATGTCCTGGAGCATTAGGTTCATGCCCTATAGGATCATTACAAGCTGTTTTAGGAAGTATAAAATACAATTTTTCCTATTATGTAGTTGGGTTAATGACTTTATTTGGGGTTGTATTTGGAAGGTTCATATGTGGATGGTTATGCCCGTTTGGATTTATCCAAGATTTATTATACAAAGTTAAGGTAAAAAAAGTTAAAGTAAATAAAACACTAGATGGAGCTTTAAAATATCTTAAATATGTAATATTATTGGTATTTGTAATAATTTTACCTATGTTTGTAACTAATGAATTTGGATTATCAAAGCCATATTTCTGTGAATTTATATGTCCAGCAGGTACTTTAGAGGGAGGTATACCTCTAGTACTATTAAATGAATCTTTAAGAAGTACTATAGGATTTTTATATGCTTGGAAGTTATTTATACTTATAGCAATCATTATATTATCTATATTTGTATATAGACCGTTTTGTAGATACCTTTGCCCATTAGGAGCATTTTATTCAATCTTTAATAAATTCAGCTTTTATAAATACAGTATTGATAAAGATAAGTGCATAGGATGTAATGCATGTACTAAAAAATGTCATATGGAAATAGAAGTTTATAAAAAGCCAAATAGCATAGATTGTATAAGATGTGGGGAATGCATTAAGTCATGTCCAACCAATGCTATAAAAAAAGGATTTAAACTATAATATTTAAAATAAATTGAGGCATACTTGAATTATCAGGTATGTCTTTTAATTTACTCTACGATTCGTTTATTGAATAAAATCTTTAATTAGTTTAAATTATTATTAAGAGGTGGGGCCGATGGATTGTAAAAAAATTGGTAATTTAATTTATCAGTTAAGAAAAGAAAAAAATATGACACAAAAACAAGTTGCTGATGAAATGAATATAAGTGATAAAACAATAAGTAAATGGGAACGAGGGCAAGGCTGCCCAGATATTTCATTATTACCAGAGTTAGCACAAATATTAGGAACAAGTGTTGATGGAATTTTATCAGGAGAAATAAATTTAAACGAATTCGTAGGAGGAAATATGAACAAATTAAAATTTTATGTATGTCCACAATGTAATAATTTAATGACTGCTACAGGCGATGCTAGTATATCATGTTGTGGGAAAAAAATAGAACCATTAGAAGTTAAAAAAGCAGATGATGAACATTTACTTAATATAGAACCTGTTGAAGATGAATTATTTGTCACTTCTGAACATGAGATGAATAAGGAACATTATATTTCATTTGTAGCATACGTAAGAGGTGATAGAGCACTTATTGTAAAGCAATACCCTGAATGGAATATGCAATTTAGATTCCGTAAACAAGGGCATGGAAGATTATATTATTACTGTACAAATGACGGATTATATTATCAAATAGTTTAAGATTATTAATTAGAGAAACTCATATCAAATTAGGTATGAGTTTTTTCTGTAAATTTATAAGTCTATAAATTTGTAAAGTAACAAGGTTAAGAATAATTCATATTATGGTAAAGGAAGGAGATGAAAAAAATGAATACACCTAGAAATTTAAATAAAATGCAAGAAAAATGCAAAGATTTAAAAGACTTTCATGTTATCATAACTTTAAAAGATGGAAGTAAATTTGATGGAATAATAACAGATTCAGACGACTATGGGGTAACTGTGCTAGTTGGAGAGGATGTTATAGATAGTGAAGGGGAAATGACATCAAGACAAATGCCTAGAAGGTATAGACGTTATAGAAGTAGAAGATTTCCACTTACATCATTAGTTGGATTATCATTATTACTTTATCCATTTATTGCACCGCCTTATCCATATTAATAAATATAGCTCATATAAAAAATTATATGGGCTATATTTATTAATATGGACTTTTAGAAAAAATATTTTAATAACAATATAATAAAATTTAATTTATTAATATATAATATTTATTAAGGTTAATGATATCTACAGAAAGGATTTCATATGAAAAAGATACTTATAATAGAGGATGAAAAAAATATATCTTCATTTGTTAAAATGGAATTAGAATTTGAAGGATATATAACTCAAGTTATAGAGGATGGAAAACAAGGATTAGATGAAGCTATAAATAAAGATTATGACTTGATTTTACTAGATTTGATGCTTCCAAGTCTTAATGGAATAGAGATATGCAGAAGATTAAAAAAAGAAAAAAATACACCTATAATTATGTTGAGTGCAAAAGATAGTGTCATGGATAAAGTATCAGGACTTCAAATGGGAGCAGACGACTATGTATCAAAGCCATTTGCAATTGAGGAGTTATTAGCAAGGATTCAAGTTGTTTTTAGAAGAGAAAACAACGCAAATTCTAAACTTTTAAATTTCAAAGATTTATCTATAAATATAGAGTCTAGGTTAGTAAAAAAAGGTGATGAGGAATTAAACTTAACTAATAAGGAGTATGAACTATTATTATATCTTATGGAAAATAAAGAAAAAGTTATATCTAGGCTTAGTCTATTAGAAAGTGTTTGGGGATACAACTATGAAACAGAAACAAATGTTGTAGATGTTTATGTAAGGCATTTAAGAAATAAGTTGGATACTGAAGACAAAGAAGAATATATAAAAACAGTAAGATCTATAGGGTACATAATGAGGTCTTAATAATATTAAAATGTAAAAAACAAAGCATGTAACCTGATTTTATTAGGTTACATGCTTTGTTTTTTATTTTGTTTTTAATCAAATTTTCATTTTTAGTTAATTTTATTTTAACTTTTGATAATTATAATAATATGAAGAGTAAAATAATAAGATTAAATAAAAATATAAGGAGAAGTATGTATGTCAAAAGTAGCAAAAGCAGCTGTTGGATTAATGATAGCTACACTAATAGCGAAAATTTTAGGGTTTGCAAGAGAGCTTACACTAGCTTCAGTATACGGAGCTTCTGGGACAAGCGATGCATTTTTAGTAGCTATGAATATACCTGCGGTTATATTTGCAGCAATAGGAACCTCTTTAGATACAGCGTTTATTCCTTTGTATCATGATATAAGAAAAAATGGTGGTAAAGAAGAATCAAATAAATTTACAAATAACGTATTAAATACAGTAATACTAATTTGTTTAGGACTTTCTGTCATAGGATTAATATTTACACCTCAAATTGTAAAGTTATTTGCAGTTGGATTTAAAGGAGAGGTATTTGATCAAGCAGTTTACTTTACAAGGGTTATGATACTTGGATTATCAGTTTTAGGGATGAGTTATATTATGACTGCATATTTACAGGTTAAAGATAATTTTGTAATTCCAGGATTGATGAGTGTCCCAAATAATATTATAGTAATAGCTTCGATTATTTTAAGTGCAACAATAAATATACACTTACTTCCATGGGGAGCTTTACTAGGATTATCATTACAGTTTTTATTCCAATATCCATTTGCAAGAAAAAAAGGATTCAAATACAAGCTATTTGTGGATCTTAATGATAAGCACTTAAGAAGATTACTTTGGCTTGTAATACCAGTTTTAATAGGTGTTGCAGTAAATCAAGTAAGTACAATAGTTGATAGAACTATAGCATCTACGCTTGCTGAAGGAAGTATATCTGCATTAAACTATGCTAGCAAATTAAATCAATTCGTAATGGGTATGTTTATAGTGTCAATTTCATCTGTTATTTATCCTATGTTATCTAAGCTAACTACAGAAAATAATAAAGAAGAATTTTATAAGTCTATAAAAACATCTGTAAATACAGTAACTCTTTTAGTTATACCTATATCAGCAGGAGCTATGATACTTGCTGAACCAATAGTAAAAATGCTTTTTGAAAGAGGAGAATTTGATACAAGGGCTACTCAAATGACTGCTATAGCACTTGTGTTTTATTCTATAGGGATGATAGGTTTTGGACTTAGGGATATACTTGGAAAAGTATTTTATTCACTACAAGACACAAAAACACCTATGAAAAATGCGATAATAACAATTATATTAAATATAGTATTAAATTTATTATTTGTAAGATTTACGAATATGGGTATAGCCGGATTAGCATTTGCAACTAGTATATCTGCTATTGTTACTATAGTAATGTTGTTTATAAGTTTAAGAAAAAAAATTGGACAATTTGGTGGTAAAGAAATTCTAATAGTTTTAATAAAGTCAATTGTATCAGCTGGATTAATGTCAGTAGTTACAATGTTTGTATATAAGTTTTTAGGCGGAATGCTACCAGTTGGAAAATTATATGAAACTATATCATTAGCTATATCTATAGGATGTGGAGCGTTGACATATGGTATATGTATAATATTACTAAGGATAGATGAAGTAAATTTAATTTTAGAGACTGTAAAAAACAAAATAAAAAGATAAACAAAAAGGTATTGATGAAAATCAATACCTTTTTTATTTTAATAAACTTACAAATATGTAATTTTAATGATAGCTAAATCGATATTAGAAACTGATAAAAGATTATATACTTAGTATTGTAATAATCAAAGGAGGTTAACAAACATGACAAAAATACTTGAAGTTAGAAACTTAATTAAATCATACGGAACACAAAAAAATACACAGACTGTATTAAATGGAATAGATCTTGATATAAACAAAGGTGAGTTTGTAGGAGTAATGGGACCATCTGGAGCAGGAAAAAGTACACTTTTAAATATAGTTTCAACTATAGATACTGCAACTAGCGGAGATGTAAAAATAGAGGGGAAAAACATAACAAACTTAAACAATAAACAAATATCAAAGTTTAGGAGAGAAAGCTTAGGATTTATATTCCAAGATTTTAACTTACTAGATACATTATCAGTAAAAGATAATATTGCACTACCTTTAGCGCTTGCTCGTGCAAATGAAAAGACAATAAATAAAACTGTATTTTCAATTTCTAAAACACTAGGAATTGAAACCTTACTTGATAAATACCCTTATGAAATATCAGGAGGTCAAAAACAAAGAACAGCTTGTGCAAGAGCTATAATTACAAATCCATCGTTGATACTAGCTGATGAGCCAACAGGAGCGCTTGACTCTAAATCATCAACAGACCTTTTAAATGCTATGACAAAGTTAAATGAAGAGCAAGATGCAACGATAATGATGGTTACACATGATGCATTTGCAGCTAGTTATTGTAAAAGAGTTTTATTTATTAAAGATGGATTAATATTTAAAGAAATAAATAGAAGGGGAACGAGAAAAGAGTTTTTTAAAGAAATTTTAGATGTATTATCATTGATAGGTGGTGGAGATAATGATCTTATTTAATATAGCTAAGAAAAATGTACAAAAAAATCTTAAAGGATATTTTTTATACTTTTTCTCTATAGTTTTCACAGTTGGAATATATTATGCATTTAAAAATTTACAATATAATCCAAGTATAGATGCAGCTTTATCAGCAAGTTCTAAAGCATCAGCAGCATTTAATGCCGCATCAATTGTAATAGCATTATTTTCAGTACTATTTATATGGTACTCAAATAGTTTCTTTATAAAAAAGAGGAAAAAAGAGATAGGGCTATATGCATTATTAGGAATTGAAAATAAAGAGATAGGGCTGTTATTATTCTTTGAAACATTAATAATAGGAGTTGTTGCCATTGTAATAGGTATAATAGCTGGAGTAGTATTTTCTAAACTTATGCTAGGAATACTTATAAAGCTTATAGGATTAAATTTAAGCATAAATTTTGCAGTTTCAATAAAAGGAGTTTTTGAGACATTTATATTATTCATATTAATATTTTTAGTTATAGCTTATCAAAGTAATAGAATAATATATAAATTTAAGCTTATTGAATTATTTAAAGCTTCAAGCACTTCTGAGAAAGCTAAAAAAGGATCAAAATTATTAGCTATACTATCAATAATATTTATAGTAGTTGGATATGCAATATATCTTTCTACAACAAATGGAATGGATTTAATTCTTGGAGCATTTGCTACATTATTTATGGTAGTTATTGGTACATTTTTATTCTTTAGCTCATTTATGTTTTTTATAATTAAAAGACAACAAAAAAATGGAGCGAATTACTACAAGGGATTAAATATGATATCGACATCTCAATTACTATATAGAATAAAGAGTAATGCAAAGATGTTATCAATAATAGCAATATTAAGTGCTACTACATTAACTGCAATAGGGGTATCTATATCAGTTTACTTTATGAGTTCTCAAGTTGTTGAACAACAGTCACCATATTCTTACACTTTATCACTTGATAATAAAGAGTATATAAAAGAATTTGAAAAGACTTTATCAAATTCAAAAGATCATAAATTAGTTGATAAATTTGTAATTAGATATATAAATTTAGATTCATATAAAAGTAATTCACATGGATTTAAAGATTCATATCAAATAATATCCTTATCAAATTTAAATGAAATATTAAATTTAAATGGAGATGAAAAAATAGGTAATATAAATGACAATGAGTTTGTTCATGTTTACCCTAAAGAAAGAGGATTTGATGCGAAATCATCTATAAATATAGACAATAATGGAAAAGATGTTGAACTAAATCTTAAATCAAATATAGATAAAAAACTATATAATTCATTTAGTCCAGTAGATATGATTGTTGTTTCGGATAACGAATTTGAAAATTTAAAAATAAACAATAAAGTAGAAAATTATTACACATATAATATAACAAATCAAAAAGATGGAGAAGAATTTGATAAAGAAGTATTGAAATTAACAGAAAAATACTATACTGGAGATCAAAAAAGACCAGCTTCAAGTTATGTATTTTCTTATTACAAAACTTTTAAAGATGAATTTACAACTTCAGGAGTTATGGTATTTATAGGTGTATTTGTAGGTTTAGTATTCTTAGTTTGTACAGGTAGTGTAATTTTCTTCAAATTACTATCAGAAGCTCAAGATGAAGCGCCTAGATATACTGTACTAAAGAAAATTGGAGTAGATGAAGATGATATTAAGTCATCTGTATATAAGCAAGTTGGTTTTAACTTCTTCCTCCCTTTAGTATTAGGAGGTTTACACAGTATTGTGGCAAATTATGTTGTTTGCAATATGATTGGACAAAATTTATCGATAGTAATGTTATGGACATTAATTCCGTATTCGATAATTTATATAATATATTATTTAATTACTTCTAAGTTCTATTTCAACATAGTAACTAAACAAAATTAGGAGGAATACTATGAAAAAAGCATTATCGATAATAATAATATCACTACTAGTATTAGTAGTAGGAGGCATTGTTGTTGCTAGAACGGCTATATATCCAGTAAAAGATATATCAGAAATAAAATCTATATCTAAAGAGTACAATATTGATCCATACTTTTTAGCTGCTATAGGACACTTTGAATCTAGATTTGATGAAAAAGATTATGAGAAAAATGATAATAATGGGATACTAAGATTTAGTGATGAATCTTCAATAAAATTAGCTCATGAATTAAATATGAATAATTTTAAGTCTAGTGACTTAGTAGATGATAAGACAAGTTTAAAATTAGGAGCATATTATTTATCAAAGTTTAAGGATGAAGGTTTAAGTAAAATGGTTCAAGAATGGAATGTAAGAAATAAAGCAGATGATACTATTGATAGAAGAGCATATGCCAAAGAATATTATGTTCCTAAGATACAAAAAAACATAAAAATAATTAAAATTTTATACCCAGAAATGAGTTTTTAATAAAAGCGTAGATTATTCTACGCTTTTATTTTTGAAATATACAAGTATAATAGGTATAATAAAGTTTAAATTAAAGAAAATTATTATAAGTAGGAGGAGTAAGAATGTACAACGTAGAGAACTTAATATATGATTGCCCAGTTGAAGCTCTATCTAGTATATTAGGAAAAAAGTGGATACCAGCTATAATATGGCAAATCCAAGATAATAAAATAAGATTTGGAGAGCTACAAAGATCTATAGAAGGATGCAGTAAGAAAATGCTAATTCAACAATTAGAAGTATTAATAGAAAATGGAATTATAATCAATGAAAAAAATACTGATAGCAAGGTGATTGAATCTATTTATTATTTAAGTGAATCTGGATTAGGCTTATTACCAATAATGAAACATATGATAACATGGAGTAATAAAAATCTTGAATGTGGTAAATAAAAAACCATCTCAAATTTATTGAGATGGTTTTTTATTTATTCAGCATATGCTTTTACTTCTTCATAACACTGTAAGTCAGTGTAAAGTTCTGAAGTATATGGATTACGTTTAGTTTTTCTTACTTTATAAATCATATAAATGAATAATGCTACATTAGCAATTAAAGCAATTGAACTTATTATAAGCAGAGCAGTTGGATTTTGTGTAGATTTAACTGCAAATTGTGACTCATCAATAAAAGAAGGACATGTCATTGCAAACATACACCATAGTGCAAGTGTTTGAGCACGATGTTGTAGCCAAGCTCCTTTTTTTAGTGTAAAAGCAGCTACAGTTGGAGCAACAAGTAAAGCAATTCCACAATACCAAGCATGATCACTTAAGCAGTTATAAGTATATGCAAAGTTCCAAAGGTCATAAGCTATAATCCAGAACCAGCACATATCTGGCCATAACATATCTTTACTTTTATCTTTACTAATACATATTCCCATCCAACCTGTGATAGTAATAATATTTAAAATTCCAGCAATACCATTTAAGTAGTTCCAAGAACCACTATATGTCATCATACCTTCAAAGACTTGTCTTGTAAGTCCAAGAGAGCCTATTTGGAAATCACGAGCAACAGCTTCCATAATATTAATAGCAAGTATTAATGGTGGAAAGCATAAAACCCATTTATGCTTAGTAGCTCCATCTATATGACGTAATAACCAGAAACCTACACAACCAGCTAAGGCAGAGTAAACTTTTGCATAATGGAACCAATCATTTACGCTAGTGCCTTTTGTAGTTTTAGGCCAAACAAAAAATGTAAGAATAATTGGAAGTATTATAAATAGCGAAACCCCACCCCATTTATAACGTCGTCCAATTTCATTCAATACAACCAATACTATAAATACAAAAAATAACATTAGCCAATTTGATATTGGCTGAGATTCGAATAAAAACATTATAATTATCCCCCCATCGAATGTAAAGTGTTTATTCACGAATATTGTAGCACTATTTATTTATAAATGAAAGCGATTTACCAAAAAAAGTAAGAAAACGAACAAAATGTGTTCTTAGGTAATGAATTGATAAAAATTTGGTGTTATAATACTAGCGAGAGATTTATATTGCGAATATATCTTAAAAAATCAACAGAAATAGGGGTAGGTGAATGACTTGCATGAGTTAGGGGTTGTAATTGAGGTTGTAAAAACTGTAGAAAGAGTTGTGTTAGAGCAAAATTTAAATAAGGTTGACACCGTGGTACTTCAAATAGGTGAATTATCATCTATGATACCAAAATATATTAGAGAGTGTTATCCAGCTGCAGTTGATGGGACTATGCTACATGACACAAAATTAGAAATAGAAATTTTACCAGGGAACGGTATTTGCAAGGAGTGTAGCAAGGTATTTAATTTAATTGAAAATAACCGTAAATGCCCAAATTGTAATAGTACAGAGTGGGAAATTTTAGGGGGAAAAGAATTTTTTATAAAAGAAATTATTGCTTGTTAAAATTACAAATAACTCTAGAATTTATGAGCTGTTGCATAGAATAAGTTTGAACTACTATGCTACAGTTCTTTTTTATATTTTTTTAATAAAAGAGGAACTTGAGACACACTTTTTATAAGAACTGTATCGTATTGTGAAAAATTAAATAACATATTTATATAATATAGATGGATAAATCTATTTTTTGTACTTATAATTAAGTCTTGTAATTTATGGATGAAAAATAATATAATAAAATTAATAAAATATTGGAATTTTGCGAAAACTGGTGAGGAGAGAGATTAAAGTATGAAAAATATACTCCATTTAGATGACATTATAGATATAAAAAAATTTCAAAAAATACAAGATGATATATCAGCTGCTACAGGAATAGCTATAATAACAGTTGACTATATAGGAAAGGCATTAACTAACCATAGTGGATGCAGTGAATTCTGTAAACTTATTAGGAAAAATGAGCTATATTCTCATTTATGTGAACGATGTGATTCAAGAGGGGGAGTTGAAGCTGCTAGGTTAAAAAAAACATACATATATATATGTCATAAAGGTCTAATTGACTTTGCTACTCCTATAATTGTTAATGGTCAATATTTAGGAGCACTAATGGCTGGACAAGTTTTAGTAGAGGATACAAATACATTATATTTGGAAAATATAGTACCCGTAGAAATAAACTTTGATGGTTCAGTAGAAAAAGAAGAATTAGAAAATGCGTACAATAAATTACCTGTAGTAAGTTTTAAAAAAGTAGAAGCATTAGCAGAAATGATGTTACATATAAGTAATTATATAGTATCAGAATGTTTATCAAAAACACTTCAAAAAGAATTAGATGATAAAAAAGAAGAACTTGAAGAAAATAAAAAAATTACGGATAAGTTAGAAAAAGAATACAAGGCATACCAATTAAAAGCTCTTCAAACACAGGTGAATCCAAATTTTTTATTCAACTTATTAAATAGCATTTCATCTTTAGCTATAGTTGAAAATGCACCAAAAACTCATGAAATAATATACAACCTATCAAATATGTTAAGGTATGCGTTAAAAAAATCGGATAAAATAATTACTTTAGAAGAAGAGTTTGATTATATAAAATCATATTTAAAACTTCAGAAGATAAGGTTTTCTGAAAGGCTAAATTATGAGGTTAACATTGATGACCAATTTAAAAATATAAAAATACCGTTTATGATTTTACAAACTTTTGTTGAAAACTCTGTAATACATGGTCTTGAAGAGAAGGAAGATGGCGGTCATGTAAAGGTTTTCGCAGAGAAGGAAGAAAATTATATAGTTATAAAGGTTGAAGACAATGGAATTGGAATTGAGAGAGAACAATTAAATTTAATTCAAAAAGATTTAGATTTAAAAGATTATACGGATATGAATAGTATAGGAATAAAAAGGGCTGATAAGAGGTTGCAGTATTATTATGAAGAAAACTATAAAATAGAAATAAATAGTAAAGAAAATTTTGGTACTTTAGTAAAAATAACTATTTTAAAGAAATATAGCTAGGAGTTGAATACATGGTTAAGATAATGATTGTTGACGATGAAGAATTAGAAAGAGACGCTTTAAGTGTAATTATCAATAAATGTGAAAATATTAAAATTATAGCTCAAGCTAAAAATGGAAAAGAGGCTATCGAATTAGATAAACAGTTTAATCCAGAAATTATAATAATGGATGCTAAGATGCCTGGTATAGATGGGATAAAAGCTGCAAAGTTAATAAAGCAACAAAATATAAATAAAATAGTTATAATGATGATATATGATGATTTTGAATTAATACATAAATTATTAACTTTAGATATTAATAATTACATATTAAAGCCTATTAAACCAATTGACCTAATAAATACTGTTAATAAATCTATTGTTAATCTAAAAACTAACAATGAATTGCAAATAGGAAGATATTCAAAAGATAAAAGAAATTTATCAATTAATTCATCTATAGAATACATAAATAATAATTTAGGGAAAAACGTTAGCCTAGAAAAGGCTGCTTCTGTATGTAATTTAAGTCCATGCTATTTTAGTAAAGTATTTAAAAAGGAAGTAGGGATAAATTTTATTTCATATGTTAATGATAAAAAAATAAATAAAGCTAAAGAAATTTTAGAAAATACGGATATTCCTATTACAAATATATCTATTGACTTAGGGTTTGAGGATTGTGGATACTTTATAAGAGTGTTTAAAAAATTACAAGGAGTCACTCCAAAAAAATATAGAGAATTATATAGATCTAAGTAAAAAAGCACTTTACCAATAATTAAAATTAATTGCTGGTAAAGTGCTTTTTTAAAATCCAATTTTATAGAAAAGTTTTAATATATTGAGTTAACA
>NZ_JAWDJM010000066.1:0-13926 GCF_032465715.1 Paraclostridium sp. MRS3W1
TTATTGCATCAATTGTTATTTGCATTTTTTCTTCTAGTTTTTGATCTTCTAGTAATACTGTAGAAATTAAGTCTAGAAGATACATTGTAGAAAACTGAGAATTAATAAATTTATGCATACCTGTAAAACGTGTGTTATACACTTTTAAAATTATATCAGAAAACTCAGTTATAGAGCTTTTATCAAAGCTAGTAATACAAGCTGTTTTTGCTCCATTTTTTTTGGAGACCTTTAAAGCATTTACAACTTCCTTTGTTTCTCCTGATATAGATAGACCTAAAACAAGGTCCCCAGGACACGCTATTGAACTGTTAATAATCATCATATGAGAGTCAGATATACAGTGTATGTTAAAACCCATCCTAATTAATCGTTGCATCATTTCAGTAGCAGTTAAACCAGAGCTACCAACTCCGTACAGATATATTTTATTAGCATTTTTGATTTCTTCAACTATATTGAATATAGCAGACTTATCTATAAGTGAATTTGTTCTTTCTATTACTTCATTATAGTGTATATATACATTCGAAAATATATTATCACTATCTGCAGCTTCATTATCAGAAGTGCTGGAATTAATCTTCATTTTCATATCAACAAAGCTATCGCAACCAATTTTTTTAGAAAATCTAGTAATTGTAGATCCCGAAGTCCCTATTAGTTTTGCCAATTCAGTAATGTTTATATTTTTTATCATATCAGACTGATTCAAAATATAGTCAGCAATATCTTTTTCCTTATCAGAAAAGTTATTATACTTTTGTTGTATCTCGCATATAATATTCAATTAAAACCCTCCAAAAACAGTAATATACATATATAATATCACTATTTTAAAAAAAGAGATAGAAATCTAATAGATTTCTATCTCTTTATATAAGTATTTTTATAATGCTTTATTAACTTCTTCAGCAAATCTCTTAGTTATAAGTTGAGGTCTTGTGATAGCACTTCCAACTACTACAGAATAAGCTCCCATTTCTAACGCTTTTCTAGCTTTTTCAGGAGTATCAAAGTTACCTTCTGCTATAACTGGAATTTTACATTTTTCAATTAATGTAGAGAGTACTTCAAAATTATTCATATTTTTAGATTGTTCTGTATATCCAACTAATGTGGTTCCTACGAATTGAAATCCTAAACTTTCAGCTCTCAACCCTTCTTCTATAGTTGATATATCAGCCATAAATTTTTGATTAGGGTATTTATTTAAAACTTCCTTAAGGAAATTTTCACTTTGGTTTATTGTAGCATCTAATGCTATTACATGTATATTTTCTTCAACCAAAGCATCAATTTCTTTCATAGTAGGCGTAATATATGGAATCATATTATCATAATCTTGTTTTATAATTCCTATTATAGGTAAATTAACTTCGGCTTTTATTGCTTTAATATCCGCCACGGTATTAGCTCGTATTCCTACAGCACCACCTTCTTTTGCAGCTAAAGCCATTTTACCCATTATGAATGAGCTATATAGTGGTTCATCTGGTAATGCTTGACATGATACTATTAATCCTTTATTCATTTTGTTATCTCCTTAAATATTATTCTTTATCTATAATTTCATTAATTTTTTGTTTTAGAGGATCTGCCTTTGCACCAAAGATAGCTTGCACGCCACCTTTAACTTCAAGAACAGCAGTAGCTCCTAAAGATTTGATCTTGTTTTTATCTACTTTGCTTACATCTTTTACTGCAACCCTCAATCTAGTTATGCATGCATCAACATCATCTAAATTTTCTTTACCACCTAATGCGGCTAGTATTTCAGTAGCCAGTTCGTTCATAGAATCTTTAGTGATAACTTTAACTTCTTCGCTATCAGGCTCTCTACCAGGAGTAGGAACATTGAATTTAGTGATTAAAAATCTGAACGTTACATAATATAAAATAGCCCATAAAATACCTATAAATATTACATAAATCCAATTAGTTTTTTCATTTCCTTGTAATACTCCAAATAGAGAGAAATCTATTAAACCTCCAGAGAATGTATTACCTATAGATATATTTAGTATATCTGCTAAGAAAAATGATAACCCATCAAAAATTGCATGTACTACATATAGCCAAGGTGCTACAAATAGGAACATAAACTCAATTGGTTCTGTTATACCTGTTATAAATGATGTAATCGCTGCACCTAAAAATAATCCAGCAACTGTTTTTCTTTTGTCTTTAGGAACACAATGATACATAGCTAAACATGCAGCAGGTAAACCAAACATCATTGTTGCGAAACGTCCAGCAAAAAATCTTGTACCTTCTGTGAATAATCCAACATGATTTGGATCAGCTAATTGTGCAAAGAAGATATTTTGAGCACCAGTTACAGTTTTTCCTGCAACTTGAGCAACTCCACCTAATTCTGTATACCAGAATAATGGGTAAATCATATGATGCAATCCAACTGCACCAGTCAATCTTAATAAGAATCCATAAAGGAATGTTCCTATTGGGCCTAATGTAGCTATTCCATTTCCAATATTAACTAACCAACCTTGGAAAGTAGGCCAAATTAAAAAGAATAATGCACCTATTCCAATAGCAGCAAATGAAGAAATTATAGGTACAAACCTTGATCCTCCAAAGAAACCTAAAACTGCTGGAAGCTGAATATTGTGATATCTATTGTGTAAATATGCAACTAATGAACCTATTACTATAGAACCAACTACTCCTGTGTCGATAGATTCTACCGATGGATTAAATGCTCCAATCATTCCTTTAATAGAAGCGTTCATTACAAGAAAAGCAACCGCACCTGCTAATGCAGCAGTCCCTTTATCTTTTTTTGCAAGTCCAACTGAAAGACCTATACACATTATAAGAGCTAAATTACTGAATATAACATCTCCAGCAGATGACATTATTTTAAATATACCTTGTAACCAAGCGATATCTAAAAATGGATATGCTTGTACAGTGTTAGGATTAGATAGAGCACCTCCAATTCCTAACAATAAGCCGGCTGCAGGCAATATTGCGATTGGAAGCATAAATGATTTTCCGATTTTTTGAAGCTGTTTGAACATAATATCCTCCTTATTAGAAATTATTTTTAGAAATTATTAATTAATGAAAAAAATTTTCATATTTATGATTACATTATATTATAAAAAGGTTTTCATAACAATAGTAAATTTGAAAAATAAAAAATAAGGCAAGAATACATAGTTTTGTACTGTGTATTCTTGCCTTTATAAAGTTAAAATGAAGTAAAGTTTTTTAATTGAGATATTTATAATTATGATAGAAAACAAAAGAATATTCAGAAAATTAAATTATTTGTAATGTACATAAAAAAATGTAATACTTTAATAATAGTTCTATAAATGATAAACTATTAAGAAAGAACAGTTTAAGGAGGCTATAAATGAATAAACTAATGATAATAGAAGACTCTCAAATTATAAGAGAAGAGTTAAAATCATTACTTACAAGATATGGATATAATGTAATTGCTTGTGAAAATTTCGAAAATATATTAGAAGATATAGAAAAAGAAAGACCAGAACTTATATTACTAGATATAAATCTTCCTGTATATGATGGATTCCATATATGTAGAGAGGTAAGAAAAACACTAAATATACCTATAATAATAGTAACTAGTAGGGATAGTGAAATAGATGAGCTTATGAGTATGAACTTAGGTGCAGATGATTTTATAACTAAACCATACAATACTCAAATACTTCTAGCTAGAATAAGTGCCGTTCTTAAAAGAACTTACACAGATGTTAGTTCAGATGTACTGGTTTATAAAGATTTAAGTTTGGATTTATCTAAAGGTACAATAACTGCTTTTGGGCAAAGTGTTGAGTTGAGTAAAAATGAAATAAAAATCTTAGCTCACCTTATGAAAAATAAAGAAAAAATAGTATCAAGGGACGATTTAATGAATTATATGTGGAATTCAGATGTTTATATAGATGATAATACTCTATCTGTAAATATGACAAGAATAAGAAAAAAATTAGAAGAATTAGATTTAAAAGACTATATAGAAACTAGAAGAGGATTAGGATATATATTAAGATGAAACTAGTTGATTATATAAAAGATAATTTAATTTTTTTAATAATAAACTTTATGATAATATTTATATTATCTATAGGGTTATTAGCATCAAATGTTAGTTATCAACTTATCTTCTTATTAATTGTTATATGGGTAGGTCCATTTTTATCATACATGATTATTGATTTTAGAAGAAAGAAAAAATATTTTGATAATGTAATTAGTATATGTGAAAATTTAGATAAAAAGTTTTTACTATCAGAAGTTATAGAAAAACCAAAAAATCTAAATGAATATTTAATTTATGATATATTAAAAGAAACTAATAAATCAATGAGAGATAATGTTAATTATTATAAAAATATGCAAAACGATTATAAAGAGTATATTGAAACTTGGGTTCATGAAATAAAAACACCTATAGCTTCTACGATGCTCTTTGTAGAAAATAATTCAGATACGATTCCTGGCTATATAAAAGAGGAACTTCAAAAGATAGAAGATTATGTTGAACAAGTTTTATATTATTCAAGAAGTAATAATGTAAATAAAGATTATATTGTTAAATCTTTTAGCCTAGAAAACTCTATTAGAAAAGTAATAAGAAAAAATGCTAGGTCTTGTATTAATAAAAAGATTACTATCAATATAGGAAATATAGATCATACAGTTTATAGTGACCCTAAATGGGTTGAGTTTATAATAAATCAAATTGTGGTTAACTCTATAAAATATTCGAAGAATGAAAATCCTAGTATAAATTTAGACTGTGTATTGAATAAGAATAATATTGTGCTAAATATAGTTGATAATGGTGTAGGCATTTGTGAACGAGATATTTGCAGAGTTTTTGAAAAAGGATTTACAGGAGAAAATGGACGTACATATTCTAAATCAACAGGGATAGGTTTGTATGTATGTAAAAAATTATGCAATAAATTAGGACTTAATATTGAATTAGATTCAAAATTAGATGAAGGAACGACTGTAAGATTAGTATTCCCTCTAGGCGAAAGATACCTTTAGAAAATAAACTAATAAAGTGAGGATGTTATTCTTATTTTGTTAGTTTATTTTTTTAGAAAAATATTGCACGTTCATATTCTATCTGTTATATTGTTTATATAACAGATAGAATATATATCTAAAAATATGAAAGGATGTGACAACTTGATATTAAACTTAGATTTTAATAGTGATAAGCCTATTTATATACAAATACGAGAAGAAGTTATAAAATCAATTGCAAATGGAGAATTAGAAATTTATGAGTCTCTTCCGTCTGTTAGAAGTTTGGCTGATGAAATTGGAATAAACCTGCACACTGTGAGTAAGGCATATAATCTTTTAAAAGATGAAGGATATATAAGTATTGATAGAAGAAAAGGTGCAGTGATTAATAATCTTCCTATAGATAAGGATATTAACAATTTTAATCAAATTAAAGATCAAATAGAACTTTTAGTAGCAGAGAGTTATTTAAAAGGGATAGATAAAAGCGAGTTTATAGACTTATGTGAAAATTATTTTGAAAAATATGGGGTGAAAAAATAATGGGAAATTTAGCAATTTTTATTGTGATGATTCCAACAATAGTAATCATTCATCTATTAATGCTTTATGTTCAGGCTTTAAGTGGTAAAAATTATTTTTATGGAGTATACGTTAAAAATATAGAGCTAGAAGAAATTGATAAAAAGAAAATTGACAGAAGTTATAAAAAGAAATTAAATATTACTTTAGTAGTATTAGTAATCCTTGCATTACTAGGGCATCAAGTATTTAATCTTAATGAGGATATAACATTGACATTTATCTTAATATTGTATTTAATACTAGATTTTTATTATTTAAGATCTAGCTATATAGATGTAATTCACTTAAAAAGTAAATTATTGACTACATCTAGTAGTCATAAGGTTAAAGATACAAATGCAAAAACTATGTCTATAGATACTAAATTTATAAGTGAAAAATCTAAAGTTAAGAATAAATTTAAAATTTTATTTGGTATATGTATACTAATATCTTTAATAACATTTGCATATGTTGTATTTAATTATAATAGTCTACCGGAAACTATCCCAACTCATTGGGGAATAGAAGGTAAACCAGATAAATTTGCTCCAAAAACATTTAAAAATGTTTTTATGCTAAATATTTTAGATATAGCAATGGTTTTAATGTTTAGTTATTTAACAATTGAAACTATAGGATCTAGAAGTTATATAGATACTGAAAATAAAGAAGAGATTAGAAAAAAAGCTTTAAAATATTTAAGCAAAATGGGTTACGCATTTTGGATATTAACTTTAAGTATACAATTAACTATAATACCTATGCAATGGTCACTAGTTAGTGGAGGTAATATACCAACGTTAATATTTTTTATAAGTATATTTTTACCTATGATATCTATAATTTATTTAATATATATTATGATAATGATATCTACATTGAAGTCTAAAAATAAAAATTCATATATAATAGAAAGTGATGATGAAAAATGGATTTATGGATTTATATATTATAACAAAGAAGACCCATCATTTATGGTTGAAAAAAGGATTGGTGCTGGTTGGACATTTAATATGGCAAATAAAAAAAGTCAGTGGCTTTGTGTATTATTAGTTTTATTAATTATAGTTAGTATTATTGGATTTTAAAATAAAGATAAAAGGACTACAAATTTATGTAGTCCTTTTATCTTTATTTATGTTATATAAATTAATAATAAACAAAAAACTTTAAGTTTAATTAAAGGTAAAGCGTATATAATTACTATATTGATATAAACTTAGGAGGACAATTAATGAGAATTTTATTGGTGGAAGATAATGTTATTTTGGCAGATACTATAAAAGAAGAATTATCAAATCAAAACAATTTTAATGTTGAGGTTTTTAATAACGGAGAAGAAGCTTTGTATAATATAGAGAGAAATATATATGATATTATAATTTTAGATATAATGTTACCTGATTTAAGCGGAATAGAAATATTAAAGTCATTAAGAAATCAAGGCGTTAAGACGCCAGTTATAATGCTAACAGCAAAAGAAGAGTTAGATGATAAAGTTGGAGCATTTTCAATAGGGGCAAATGACTATATAACAAAACCATTTTATATGGAGGAATTAATAGCTAGAGTTTACGCAATTCTTAGAACCACAGGAGCAATATCTAGCGAAAATATATTAGAATTTAAAAGCTTAAAGATAAATTTAAATTCTAGAAAAGTATATATAGATGGAGAGGAAATAGAACTATACAAGAAACAATATGATATTTTGGAATACTTTTTAATGAATAAAGGTCAAGTTTTATTAAAGGAACAAATATATGATAGGATTTGGGGAATTGAATGTGATATTCCACTGGAAATAGTAGAGGTTCATATAAGTGGTCTTAGAAAAAATTTAGCGTGTAAAGGATATAATAAATATATAAAAACCAAAAGAGGAATAGGATATATATTTGATGATGAATAAAAATATATTAAAAAATACAAGAAAAAGATTAATTACAATAAATATGATAGTTGTAGGTATCGTCTTTATAGTATTTGCTTTATTTATATATAAGTTTTTTTATGATTTAACTTATAATGGAGTTGATAAAGACCTACAAATGCAAATGCAAAAAACTGAAAATGATTTAATTCATGGTGAAAGAAATCCAATTCCTAATAGGGATGATATTCATATGATGTCAAAAGGAAGCTTAGTATATGTGTGGGAAAATGGGACAATCATTAAGTCATATCCATACGATATTACTAACTACATGAAACCATATGAAAAAAGTAAAAAGTTAAAGGAAGGTATAATTTCTTATGAGTATGAAGGTTCAAGCTTCAGAGAGTTTAAAAAAGTAAGTGGTCCATATACTATTGAGATAATCAAACTAGTGGATATTGAAGAGGGACTTTTAGCTAAGCTTAGACATGTGCTTATAATTTCGGCGGTTATAGCTTGTGCAGTTATATTTATTGCAAGCAAATTTTTAACTAGAAAATCTTTAGAACCAATAGAGGAATCTTGGAAAACACAGGCTTTATTTGTACAGGATGCTTCTCATGAATTAAGAACTCCACTTACCATAATTTTTTCTAAAATTGAAAGTATAATAAAAAGGCCAAGTAATAGCGTTGAAGATGAGATGAAAAATTTAACAATTGTTATGAAAGAAGTGAGACGTCTTAATAAATTAGTTTCTGATTTACTAAAACTTACAAAAGAAGATGCTATCGTAACTATAAATAAATCTGAGGTTGATTTAAAATCTATGGTATATGATATAACTGAACAATATGAAGATATATGCGAATTACAACATAAAAAGCTGGAGTTTGAATATAAATCAAAAGACAAAATTATATTTAGTGATAAGGAGAAGTTAAAACAAATATTAATAATACTTATTGATAATGCTATAAAATACACAAATAATGAAGATATAATAAAAGTTACTATATATGATGAAAATACAAATATAATAATTGATGTATTAGATACTGGGATAGGTATTAAAAATGAAGATCTGTTACAAATTTTTAATCGATTTTTTAGGGCTAGTTCTCAAAGAGAATCTAATAGAGATGGATCTGGTATAGGTTTATCAATTGCTAAAGTATTAGTATCTAATTTAAACGGGAAAATATCTGCCGTATCTAAATATGGAGAAGGAAGCACTTTTACTCTTTCCATTCCTAAAAAATAGAAACTGTATTCTAAGTATTACCAAAATGTAAGTTTATTTTTTGCTTACTATAAGGCTTTTATTTTAAAAAAAGTGTAAAATAAGAATATGAGTTTCGTTAGGAGGTAGACATGAAAAATATATTAGAAGTAAAAAACATCGAAAAGTATTATGGAAATAGAGACACTATAAATAAAGCAATTGATAATATAAGCTTTAGTGTGAGTGAAGGTGAATTTATAGGTATAATGGGCCCTAGCGGAAGTGGTAAAACTACGCTTTTAAATTGTATATCTACAATCGACAATGTATCAAGTGGAAGCGTTATAATAAATGATCAAGATATTACAAAGCTAAAAATAAGAAAGCTAGATAAATTTAGACAGACAGAGCTAGGGTTTATATTTCAAGATTTTAACCTTTTAGATACATTAACTGCATACGAAAATATAGCATTAGCACTTACTATTAAAGGTGAAAAAACATCTACAATAGATAGTAAAGTTAGGGAAGTTGCTAAATACCTTGAAATAAATAATATTTTGGATAAGTATCCTTATCAAATATCGGGTGGACAAAAACAAAGGGTTGCCTCAGCGAGAGCTATTGTCACAAATCCCTCATTAGTTTTAGCTGATGAGCCAACAGGTGCTTTAGATTCGAAAGCTTCCAGGTTGTTACTTGAAAGATTTGAAAAATTAAACCAAGAATTCAACACTACTATTTTGATGGTTACCCATGACGCTTTTACAGCAAGCTATGCAAATAGAATATTGTTTATAAAAGATGGTGAAATCTTTAATGAAGTAATTCGTGGAAATGATAGCAGGAAAGTTTTTTTTAATAGGATAATAGATGTAATCACCTTGCTTGGAGGAGATGAAAATGTATTTTAAACTGGCGTTTGAAAATGTTAGGAAAAGTTTTAAAATTTATAGAATATACTTTTTAACTATGGTACTTGCTGTAAGTATATTTTATAGTTTTAACTCCATCGAATCACAACAAGCTATACTTGATTTAAGTAAATCTAAAGAAAGTTACATTGATTTACTAATTAATTCGATGGAAATTATCTCTATTTTTGTATCATTTATATTGGGTGGTTTGATACTATATGCTAACAATTTTTTAATAAAAAAAAGAAAAAAAGAATTGGGTATATACAGAACGTTAGGAATGAGTAATTTAAAAATTTCACAAGTAATAGTTACAGAGACAATAATAGTAGGTGTACTTTCTTTAGTAGTAGGTCTATTAATAGGACTTGTATTAAGTCAAGGACTATCCGCTTTTGCATCTAAATTATTTGAAGTTGATATGAGTAAATACAAATTTATAATTTCTTCAAGTGCTATTCAAAAGACTATAGTTTACTTTGGAATAATATTTTTAATAGTTATGATATTTAATGTTATCACAATTTCAAGATACAAAATAATAGATTTAGTTAATGCTAATAAGAAAGTTGAAAATATAAAATTTAAAAACCCTATTGTATACGTAATTACTTTTTTGATAAGTGCATGTCTTTTATTAACAAGTTACAAATCAGTTATTGATCTAGTACCAAATGAAATTACAAATTACATTGTTTTAAAGATTATAGGGTTTGGTATTTTAGGTACATTTTTATTTTTTTATAGCTTAGCTGGAGTATTTTTATATATAACTAAAAAGAATAAAAAAATATATTTTAAAAATTTAAATATATTTATAATTAAACAATTAAATAGCAAAATTAACACTAATTTTTTATCTATTTCGGTTATATGCTTAATGCTGTTTTTAACTATAGTAATGCTTTCCACTGGTATAGGTTTTAAAAATGCTTCAGAAAGAATTTTAATTGAGTCTACTCCTTTTGATGTGAGCATATCTTTATATGGGGATGATTATGTAAAAACTGTAGAGGAGTCTTTAAATGCTGTTAATTTTAAGTTTGATGATAACGAAAAATATGTATATTTCGACATATATGACTCTGGAGTAAAATTAAAAAATTTAATTGACAAAAAAGATTTAGTTAATAAATATATTTTAAGTGACGAATTTGATTTTTATAATATAGATCTGATAAAGATTTCAGACTACAATAATATTAGAAAATTAAAAGGTGAAAATGCTATATCATTAAAATCAAATGAGGTTATACTAAGCTCTAATAATAGAATGATTTTAGATATACTTAATAAAAATTTTGAAAAAAACAAAAAAATTAACTTATACAATAAAGAGTACAAAATTAAGAATGGAGAAATATTTGAAGAATCTCTTAAATCTTCACCCTATCTCAATAATATGTTGACATTAGTAGTTAATGATAATATAGTGGCAAATGCAAAAAGTAGGACTTCTAATTTAAATGTAAAGTTTACTAAAAATAACGAAAAGTCAGAAAAGAAATACCAATCATTACTCGATTCATTTAAAGAAGGTAAAACAGACTATAAGAAGGCTGGATTTTTAAATGGAGACACTAAACAGGAAATATACCTAAATAACAAAGGTTCAGTTACAATTGTATTATTTATAGAAATGTATTTAGGTATAATATTTTTAATTTCTAGTATGGCGATTTTAGCAATTCAACAACTATCAGAAGCTAGTGATAGTATAGAAAGATATAAAGCTATAGAGCGTTTAGGAGCTAATGAAAAGATGATTAATAAAACTATATTTATCCAGACGCTTATCTATTTTGGATTACCAATATCACTTGCGTTTATACACTCCATTATAGGCATAAAGGTTATATATACTTTTATTGAATTATTGTATAATCCAGATATTAAATACACGTTAATAAGTACATTTATTATTTTTGTAGTGGTATATTTTGCATATTTTTACACTACATATATAGGATATAAGAATATAGTAAAAAATTCAAAATAAAACTAACTTGACTATCAGGTTAGTTTTTGTTTTTGGATTTTTTTATACTATTAAAGTTAAATACAATTAGAAACTGATATAATTAAATTGAATATAGCTATTAAGGGGGAGAGTTTTATGTTTGATTTAAATCGTAAAAATCTTATTAAAAAAATGAAAGAAGAATCTTTACTTATATTATTTGCAGGAGATGCTCCTTTTAGAAGTGCCGACCAACAATATAAATTTACACCAAATAGAAATTTTTATTATTTAACGGGAATAGATGACAAAAAAGTTATATTAACTATATTAAAAACAGAAACAGAAGTTATAGAAAATGTATATGTACAAAGAGAAGATGAGCTTATGGCCAAGTGGGTAGGACGATCTATAAATAAAGATGAAGCTAGAAAGATAAGCAAGGTTAAAAATATAAAATACATTGATGAATTTGAAAGTACTATTTCATCCTACATTGATAGAAGAGGAATAAAAAACATATATTTTGATTTAGAAAGACAATCAATAGACATTCCATCAACAAAGGCTCAAGATATGGCAAATTTAATAAAAATTAAATATCCATATATAAAAATTAAAAATATATATTCTCAAATTGTTAGTTTGAGAATGATAAAAAATGAAGATGAAATAAAGACTATAAAAAAAGCCATATCTATAACTAAAGAAGGTATTATTTCTATGGCTAAAAATATAAAACCTAACATGAAAGAATATGAGGTAGAGTCATATTTTGACTTTGAAATAAAACGATTAGGAGCTTCTGCACATGCATTTAATACTATTTGTGCTGCGGGTAAAAATGCAACTGTTCTTCATTATGAAGATAATAATCAAGATTGCACAGATGGAGATTTGATTTTATTTGATTTAGGAGCAGAATACAATTATTATTGTTCAGATATTTCTAGAACAATACCTATTAATGGAAAGTTTACAGAACGCCAAAAGCAAATTTATTCAATTGTTTTAAATTGCATGAAAGAGGTTGAGAAAGCAGCGAAACCTGGAATTACGTTAAGAGATTTAAATGATATTGCAAAAAAATCTTTATCAAAGGGATGTATAGATATAGGTCTTATATCAAAAGAAGAAGAAATTGAAAAATATTACTTCCATTCAATTGGTCATTCATTAGGATTAGATACACATGATGTTTGGATAAGTGATTCAAAACTTGAGGTTGGATCTGTGATAACTAATGAGCCGGGACTTTATATAGAAGAAGAGGGGATTGGCATAAGACTAGAAGATGATTTACTAATTACTGATTTTGGGTGTACAAATCTATCAAATGATATACCTATTGAAATAGAAGATATAGAAAACTTAATGAGATAAAAGTTTAAAAGGCTTTTTAATGTATTTATTAAATTATATAAGTGCATTTTAAAGTCTTTTTTTATGCTTAGGTAAAGTGAGTTTTATGTTTTAAACAATAAATATCAGGGTATTTAATTTTGGTAATCGGTAATTATATAATCAAAGGAGAACAATTTATGAGAAAAATATTAAATGAATTTAGAGAATTTGCAGTTAAAGGAAATGTAATAGATCTTGCTGTCGGGGTTGTTGTCGGAGGTGCATTTTCTAAAATAGTTACATCATTAGTAAATGATATTATAATGCCTGTGGTTGGAATGTTAACTGGAGGTATAAACTTTTCTGAATATAAAATTATATTAAAAGAAGCTGTTGGCAAATCCCCAGCTGTTACTTTAAACTTAGGGAATTTCATACAAACAACAGTTAACTTTATAATAATATCGTTTTGTATATTTATATTTATAAAGGGATTAATGAAACTAAAAAATGCAACTCTTAAGGAAGAACTTGCTATTGAAGAAGAAAAGGCTGAAAAAATTTCTGAAGAGGTTTTACTACTTAGAGATATAAAAGATTTATTACAAAAGCAAAATTAATTTATAAAAAAGGATAAAGTTAAACTTTATCCTTTTTCTTTATAAATTTAAATTTATTTTTTGCATAAAATATGATATGATATTAATATTATTTTAGTATAAAACAATTTATAAAGTTATACAATTATGAAGGTTAAAGAGGTGGTGTAAAATGAGACAAGGGAGTTCAATAAGAAGAGCAAAATCGTTTATTTTAATATTTAGTTTAATCTATTCTATATTTGAATCTAATATATTATATCTAACTCCAATAATAACAGTATTAATTCCATATCAGTTTATGAGAAATAAAGAGGTTACAGATCAATCAACGTTAGAAAATCAAAAAACTTTAAGTAGATTATTACTGTTCAACTTTATATGTATTGAAT